>OMRJ01000222.1 GCA_900313475.1 uncultured Eubacteriales bacterium
TTCCTTGGATTCGTAGAATTTATAGAACGAGCCCTTTGCAATGCCGACCGCCTTCGTCAGCTGCTCTACGGAGGTTTTCTTCATCCCAAGTGTGACGGCGCAGCGCCTTGTTTCCTTCAGCAACGCCTTGCGGAGCTGCTCAGTCTCGTAATCGGTAAAAGCCAAGGTCGCACCCCCATGAAATATGACCATTTCGGTTCTTCTGGTCATATTATACCGCGCTTTTTTCTGGTTTGCAAGGGGTGTAGAGAAAAACATACGCATTTTAACAAAAAATTATTTTCCCTTAACACATTATTCCATGAAGGCGCTCCTCTTCCTTTGGCAAAGAACTGCACCCCCCTAAAATCAAAAATGCACCCCCCTCCAAACCGTAATTGCACCCCCTTAACGGGTTTCTATCAAAATTAGAGTCATTTGCCATAAGTCCACCGTAATTTCGATAGAATTACGGTGGGCTTTTTCATTATTGCCTAAAGTTTCATACTATGATATAATAAATTTAGTAAAAAGTATTTGCGGAGGTTACGGATATGAAAAGAGTGCTTATATTAAACGGCAATGGTATAGGTTTGGAAAGCTTTGCCATCAGAAGTGTGCTTGAATATTTCGGGTGCATTGTAACCATATACAACATAGGCAGACCGCAGGATTACTTTGATATATTCAGCGGGAAACAAAATTTTAACTATGACTATTTAATTATCGGGTGTCACGGTGACGACGGAAAGATAATTGTTCCGATTTTAGGAGAGAATGTCTATTATCCGAATGAGTGCCGGAATAATATCGGTTATGAAGAATTACGGGGATTGGTGAAAATCAAGGATAAAACCGTTATCTGCACCGGATGCACCACAGGTACGGGAGAGCTATATAAAGAGTTTAATCGAAATAACAATGCCTTTGTTGCTCCGACGGATTACATCGAGGGCAACGGGAGTCTATTGTTTATTGTAAATCTTTTTTATCATTTGTCCAAAGGATCGAATTTTAAGGACAGCTTTGCCAGTGCAAGCAGTATCGACACTGAAACAAAACTGTATAAAATCTATTCTTAACAGTTTAGTTTATTGTAAGGATGGTATACTCCGGTATGCCTCAGCGTCAAAAGCGACTCCGCCTTTTAACAAATAAAAGAACTTGTTATGTTATGCAAAATTTTTACAGCGTATGAGAGGAGGCGTTAAAATGAACAAAACGCTTTGTATAGCAAAATTTTTAACAAAATCGTGTTTCAGCAAAGGCTTTATCAAGCTAAAGCGCAGGGTTTATACGAAGGTCGGCTCTTTGACCGCCGAATACGCTTCGTCCGCAGAGCCTGTGAGCCGAAAAGACGGTCGGAACCTCGAATACCGCAGAATCGGTACGGGAAGGGTTTGGAGCCGTGAAAACTACGGCTGCGCATGGTTTCGGTTCAGCGGTGAAATCCCCGAATGCGCAAAAGGCAAAAAAGTCGGACTGCTGCTCGACGTGGGCGCAGAGGGGTGCATATATGACGAAAACGGTTCTCCGAGAAGCGGTTTGACAGGGGCACACGATTTTGTTGAGCTTGAACAGCCAAATGCGGGAAAGCATTTTTACGAATTGAAGTCTGTCGCAGACGGAAGAGAAAAAATCGAGATTTGGGCAGATTGCGGAAATAACTGTTTTCCCGGTTCTCCGTTTACCGCAGCAAGATTCAAACGGGCGGATATTGTCATAGTTGATGAGGAGGCAAAAAGTGCGTATTATGACGCCGTGTCCTTATTGTACCAACAGTCGCTGCTGCGTTTTGACGACAATAAGCGTAAATCCGTTTCACGTTCACTCGGCAGGCTTTTATCTTTTGCGTTAAGCGGCGATTACGAAAACGCAAAAAAAGTATATTCGGACGAATGCGAAACGGGAGATGAAAGCCCGTATGTCGTTTACGCCACCGGACACGCACACCTTGACCTTGCGTGGCTTTGGCCGATGAGGGAGAGCAAGCGTAAGGCACAGCGTACCTTTGCCAATCAGCTGAGAAACATAGAGCGTTATCCGGATTATATTTTCGGCGCAAGTCAGCCGCAGCAATTTGCGTGGATCGAGGACAGCTTCCCGGCTTTGTTTGAAGAGCTTCGTGAGGCATTCCGGCACGGACAGCTTGAGCCTCAGGGCGGAATGTGGGTCGAATGCGACACCAATATTCCGAGCGGAGAAAGCCTTATCAGACAATGTCTGTACGGGCAGAAATACTGGAAAGAGAAATTCGGCTGCGAGGTGCGTATGTGCTGGCTGCCCGATGTGTTCGGATTCAGCGGGAATCTTCCTCAAATAATTCGGAAATGCGGAATGGATTATCTTGAAACCGTCAAATTAAGCTGGAATGAACATAACAAGTTCCCTCATAAGGCGTTTGTTTGGGAGGGTATTGACGATTCGGAGGTTATTGTTCACATTCCTCCCGATGAAACATACAACAGTCTCGGAAATGCGTGGAGTCTGCAAAGGGCTGCTACGAACTACTCCGAACGTGATAAGATAAAGTCTTTTGCAATGCTTTACGGAATAGGCGACGGAGGAGGAGGGCCGGGAGAGGGTCATATCGAGGCTGTTCGGCGATGCGGCGGTATGAAAGGCATTCCCAAGGTCGTAATGAGCCGTGCCGTTGACTATCTTGACATTCTTGCGGAGCAAAAAGACAGTCTTGCAAGATACAAGGGAGAACTGTATCTTGAAAAACATCAGGGGACATACACTACTCAGTCAAAGAACAAATACTATAACCGAAAAATTGAGTTTGCGCTGCATAATGTTGAATTCCTTGCAACTGCGGCACGGGAAAAAGGGTACAAATATCCTAAAGAAAGACTTGAAGCAATCTGGAAGGAGGTTCTTCTCTATCAGTTTCACGATATAATTCCCGGTTCCTCGATAGGACGTGTTTACAAGGAAAGCACTGCCCGTTACGAAGCCATGCTTGAAGAGCTTGATGCTTTGCTCGGCGAAGCGATCGGATTTCTCTCTGCGGGAAAATCTTCGGGTGCTACAGCAATCAACCTTACGTCCGCAAGGTATAAGGGTACGGTTTATTACAAAGACAAGTGGTATACCGCCGACATTGAACCGTATTCCTCCCGAAAGCTGACGGAATATTCCGTGCCGCAAAAATCGCCGCTGTCATATGACGATGAACATATCGAAAGCGATCTGTTCCGTCTTACCTTCAACAAAAACGGCAATATAAAAAGTCTTGTCGATAAGCGCAGTGACAGAGAGTTTGCGGGAGAGTACCTCAACAAGCTCAATGTATACAGGGATAAGCGTCTGTTCTATAACGCTTGGGATATATCTGTCAATTATACGAAGAAAAAGCCTGCGGAATTTAAGCTTGCGAGTCACTCCGTAATTCTGTCGGACGCTTCGGTAACACGAGAAAACGTATACACATACGGAAAATCAAAGATTATACAAAAGGTCGTTCTCACCGTCGGCAGTCCTATCGTGGAATTTACAACCGAGGTTGACTGGAGGGAAACGCATAAAATGCTCCGTGCGGATTTCCGCCCGTCGGTGTATGCGGACGAAGTTACCTGCGATATACAAATGGGTAATATAAAACGCAGCACACGCACTCAAACGAAAACCGAATGGGCGCAATTTGAAATCTGCGCTCACAAATGGGTGGACGTTACGGACGGCGACGCAGGTGTTTCGGTTCTCACGACGGGAAAGTACGGCTGGCGAGTCAAAGACGGGCTTTTGTCACTTAATCTGCTCCGCTCCGCAGTATGGCCCGATCCCGCTGCCGACAAGGGCGTACATACAATAAAATATGCCCTCTATCCTCACGCCGGAGATTATAATCGGGCAAACACACAAAGCATCGCCTATTTTTACAACAATCCTTTATTGATAACAGAAGCTGATGTTGAAATTGCCCCGCAATTTGTTTCCTCGGACGAGCATATTGTCATAGAAACAATAAAGCCTGCCGAGGACGGAAACGGCATTGTAGTACGTTTGTATGAGGACAGCGGAATAAAGCGCACCGCATCCTTGTCAATCGCCGTAAAGGGCAAAGCATTTGAGGCGGATATGAAGGAAATCCCGATACGGGAAGCAGATCTTTCGGCATTGGAATTCAAGCCGTTTGAAATTAAGACAATCGTAATAAAGCAAACGAATTAAAAAGGCAGTTTTTTGCCTTGTCTCAATCGGCGGAAGCTCCGATAAATATAATAATTAACAGGGGGTAAATATGGACTACAATAAATTGACAATTAAAGAAAAAATCAGTTACGGTCTGGCAGGACTCGGACAGAATCTGACCATCACTTTTGTAAACACTTTTCTGATGACGGTCATTTACGGTTATATGGGATTTACCCTTAAAAGCCTGTCGATTCTGACGGTGATTCTTATCGCGGCTAAGGTCTGGGACGCCGTCAACGACCCGATAATGGGTCTGCTGATAGACAAAATTCAGTTCAAAAACAGAGGGAAGCTGCGTCCGTTTATTTTGATAAGCATTCTTCCCGTATCAATTTTGACAGTAATGCTCTTCGGAATACCTCAGGACTGGAGTCAGGGCGCAAAGCTTGCAATGTTCGGTATAGCATACATTTTGTGGGACGCGGCTTATACGGTGTGTGACGTGCCGTACTGGGGGCTGTCCGGAGCGATGACTTCGGATACCAACGAACGGACAAAGCTGATTTCGATTGCCCGCAGCTTCGGCAACGTGGGCTTGGGCGTTATCACTTTGCTCGGTGCGAACATTGCCGGCTGGTTCAGCAAAGGGGATAAAACCACCAAACAGGGGTGGGTGATTGCGTCCGTGGTTGTTGTATCAATAGGAATGAGTCTGTTTTCACTTGCCTTCTTCGGAACAAAGGAGCGTAATGTAAACACAAACGAAAACGCCTCCTTCAAGGATATTTATGCTGCGCTGAAAGCAAACAAACCTTTACTCATAATACTTTTGGGAAGCGTACTGGGCTTTGGCAGAACGCTCATACAGGTAAGCGGCGCAACGGTTGCCCTTATCAGCTTCGGCAGCGAGGATAAATTTGTTTATATTGGCGCTGCGGTGTTGATTTCAATGATTATCGCAACAGTGCTTTGTCCGTTGGTATTGAAAAAAATAAGCAAAAAGAAGCTGATGATATATTCTTCTTTTTTTTCAGCTGTCGTTTATACGGCAATGTATTTTATTCCGCTGACAAAATTTAATATAATAGTCGGCGTCATTTTCTTAACAGGCTTTTCATTGGGTATATTTATGGTGCTGCAAACCGCCATGATTGCCGATTCGGTAGATTATGTTCAGGTAAAAACAGGTGAACGCAACGAGGGCGTATGCTTCAGCTCACTGACATTTTCCGGAAAGCTTATGAACGCCCTTTCCACGCTTGCGTTCATGCTGGTAATGCTGGCAGTCAAGTATGAGGAGGGTGCCGTCGTTACACAGACAATGAAACAGGGCGCATACTTTGCCATAACGATTGTTCCTGCCATAAGCTGTCTGCTCGGAGTGATACCGTTCTTTTTCTATCCGCTGACGGAAGCGCAGGTCATAGAAAACGGAAATGCTTTAAAACAATTGTACTCGCAAAAGCAGGAAAAGAAATGATATATCTTTTGTTTTGTTCTATAATAGCCACGGCGATTGAGCACCTTCGTTATGGTTTTTGTTGCGCTTGGAATATTAAAATAGATAACTTCCGTTTTGCCGCAATTTTTCAGGTGAAAATACCGTTTTAAGATGGCGCTGCGCCCCTCTTAAATCGAGAATTGCCCCTCCCTCTAAACCGTAGCTCCCCCCCCCTTGCACGATTTCTATCAAAATTACGAGGGCTTTTATGCCCGAAAACCACTTGAAACATTAATCTCCCCCTCGGAATTATCCTATACTTCCCGGTGCGAGGATTTTCAACAGGTCATATAGTTCTCGTTGTTTTTTTGTCAGGGGATTAATAAGATGAGCGGCTGACGACAGGTGAGGATCAAACTGTTTGATCTTATCGAGTTCATTGAGGATTTTTTTCATTGTACAGGTATTCCGGCGCAAATAATCCGTCAGGTTGTCGAGCATGTATGCACGAACGATTTGCGCAATAAATGCAACGAAAAGCTTTCCCTGTGTCGTTTCTCCCGACTGTGTGCAAAGGCGCTTCATATCGGTTTCGTTTTTCAAATCGTCAAAGCTTTTTTCGATAACATCCCGACGGCGGTAGATGTCCAATATCTCCGCCGTTGATTTTTTGAAATCGGTTTCGGCAATAAGGAAAAATCCGCACTGCGAAATACGGGCGTCGATCGCTTCATCGTTGCGCTTAAATGCGAGTTTTCCATCATTTGAACGATTAATAAAAAAGTATCTGTCGTAGTGCAGCTTCTTGTCAGGCGGCTCCTGCATGTTTTTGAGGTCATCTTCCTGAGAGTCTATCAATTCGTAAAGAGAACCGATTTCTTTCAATGCCTTCTCATTATCGTAGAACAGATGTACATTCATACGGAAGCCGAGTGCGTTGGTTTCATACTTTTTTCCGTACGGAAGTCCGTGTCCGAGGCGATAAGCGGAGTAATTTCTGATTTCATCTCCGTGTTTTGCGATAATCTCGGAAACGTATTTTAAGCTCCCGGGCAAGGCGATTACAAAGCGATACCCGTTGTCGGCAAGGTATCTGAGATTATCGGCGCTGTAAAAGCCTCTGTCCATAACGAATCTTGTCTTTTTTGCGTTAATGAATTCATTATCCTCAAGCATATATTTCAAATGTGCCTTGTCGGATATGCTTCCCGGGTAGGTGCGGTAATACAACGGGAGCTTTGATTCCTCACCGAAATACATACCGAGATTAAGCTGCGGAAGCCTCTCTTTATCCCGATTGTAACCCCATTCAAGCTCCGTCATGTTTTTGCTGTACGAAGATATGCTTGTCACATCATACGCAACATACTCGTGCGGCTTTTTCTGCTTCATCCACTCGCGGAAAAACAGCATAATGTCCTCGGAGCGGATTGCAGAAAACATTTTGCCGCATTTCTCGTCACTCATAATTCCGTTCAGCTGTGTAGAGTGGCTTTCCGTGTAGTCATCAAGGTAGTACATTACATTTCCTTCGGACAACATATACTGTGCAACGGTAAGTATCTCGGAACAGTTCTCCGGGAAATACCGCTTCAACAGCTTCGTGACACCGAGCTTTGCACATATTTTGCCGAAAACATCGTATACGCCGTAATCGAAAATGCCCTTTGCCTGCGGAACGGGCTTTTTCAAATAGATCTCGTAGTAGTTGCGGTTCGGAATGAGCTTGCCGGTTTCTTCATCAAGCCGACCTATAGAAGAACGGTCACAGGTAGGCTGTCCTTTTTCGTTACGGTAGGTTGCGGTCACATAATATACATATGTTTTGCCGGATACTTTTTTGTATGCAATTCCATGCTCGGGAAGATCAACAAGAACAGACTTGTCCAAAGCCATATAATCACCTTAATTACAGTTTTGTATAGCCCAATTATATTATACATCAATAAAAAAGTCAAGTACATTTTCTGAAAATTTTCAAAAAATGTACCTGTTTTCGCGGTTCTCGGCTAAGTATATGTTAATTCTGAGGGGAATTTAGGGTATAGGTTAATTTTGAGGGAAATTTAGGATTTATGCATTTGTTAAATTGCTTATAAAAATCAAAAACCCGAACGTATCACCATTGATGATAATGTTCGGATAATTTGACTTTGGTGGAAGAGGGTGGATTCGAACCACCGAAGTCGTCGACAACAGATTTACAGTCTGCCCCCTTTGGCCGCTCGGGAACTCTTCCGTATTATGAAAATGTGGAGCTGGTGGACGGACTCGAACCCCCGACCTGCTGATTACAAATCAGCTGCTCTACCAACTGAGCTACACCAGCGATTTGTCCATCGCGTGAACGCAAGAGAAAATATACCACACTTTTGGAGTTAAGTCAAGAGTTTTTTTGCTTTTCTTCAAAAGTTTTTTGTAAGCTCGTTCGCAATAAAAAAATGTACCGGTAGAAATTCAGATTGCATTTACTTTGAGAAGGATTGCACGGCAGCATTCAGTCC
Organism: uncultured Eubacteriales bacterium; assembly: GCA_900313475.1. Classification (GTDB taxonomy): domain Bacteria; phylum Bacillota; class Clostridia; order Oscillospirales; family Acutalibacteraceae; genus RUG806. The sequence goes on from OMRJ01000222.1 coordinate 8,065, forward strand.
GTGAATGACTTTCCGGATATGCGTCAAAAACAGGAAAACCGTCATCGCAAATTTTTAAAGGTAAGTCACCGAAAATGCTTATTTGAGCAAATACGGCCTGCTTTTATTTCAGCAAACCTTTAGTATTACAATTTATTTACGGAATACAAATTTTTTGATTATTTGCGATTGACAACCGCATCGATCTGCTGTATACTGTATTACACAGTTGAATACGGAGGCATAGCTCAGTCGGTTAGAGCGTTCGGTTCACATCCGAAAGGTCGAGGGTTCGAGTCCCCCTGCGTCCACCACATTTAAGAGCCTGAAAACCGCAGAAATGCGTGCTTTTCAGGCTCTTTGCTTGTGTACTCGGCATGCGTAATAACTTGGTGGTGGAAGTCCACTACTCTATGAACCGACGTTTTCAGACGGAAGCTACGGTTACAGACCGCACAGAAGCGCAAAGGATGCCATACCGAAAGTGAAAGAATACGCGGACGAAGGGTACAAATATGCGGTATGCCTCGATTTATCCAAATACTTTGACACACTCAACCACGAATTGCTTATGAATATGCTCCGAGAGGATATCAAGGATAAGAGGCTCATAGACCTCATCAAGAAATACCTCAAAAGCGGAGTAATGGAAAACGGCATAGTAATGAAAACGGAAGAGGGTTCTCCGCAAGGGGGAAATCTCTCACCTCTGCTTGCCAATAGCTATCTTGACAAATTCGATAACGGAGATTCTTAAA
>OMRJ01000219.1 GCA_900313475.1 uncultured Eubacteriales bacterium
GAGAAGAGGAGACTCGAACTCCTGCGCCGGTTTCCCGACCTACGCCCTTAGCAGGGGCGCCTCGTCACCAACTTGAGTACTTCTCCGTATGGTAACGTCATTAACGTATTCGATTAAAATGGCGGAGAGAGTGGGATTCGAACCCACGGTACCCGTAAAGGTACGACGGTTTTCAAGACCGTTCCGTTATGACCGCTTCGGTATCTCTCCTTAAGCGTTGATATTTTACCATATCAAAAATCAAATGTCAAGTGGTATTTTAACATTGTTTTCGCATTTTCAGAAAAAACTGCCATATTCTTTTGCGTATAAAAAAACAACCGGCGGCAGGTTAGAATATTTGTCTGTAAAAATTGTAAAAAATTGATACTATCAATTTTTGCTTTTTTTTCGACGCGACATAGCGTATCGTGAAAAAAAGGAAAAACAATAAAGCAGAGACGTTCGATTACGTCAAAACAACCAAAAAAAATTTTTTAGCTTTGGAATGAACGGTCGCTTTTTGGAATGAGCGGTATTTTTCTGACAAAAGTCCACATACTGTGACCTTGCAAAAATGTTGAAAAAGTGGTATAATATTATCAAACGATATGCAATTCGTTTAAAAACAGAAAGGAAATGAAAAAGAAATGAAGAAGACGAAAAATTGCAAAAATTTAAGATGTATTTTATCTCTTCTCCTTGCGGTGCTGATGATAACATCTGTTATTCCCATGTCACTTTTCGGTGGGGCGGCAGGTATTGTGAAAGCAAAAGCTGAGGGTACGACCTACAAGTATGCCTCGGATTACGACGGAACATCTGCAATAACACGTGTGCAGTGGCTCACGGAGCTTACATCACTGTTTGAAATGTCCGTTGAAAATGACAGTATGCTGCCGGACAACTATTTCAGCGATCTGACCGAAGATTCAAAATCCTATAAGCCGATGCTTTTGGCAGCCGAATTCGGTTTGATCGACACCGAAGCGGGTGAAAATGTTTACCCCGAAAATCCGGCAACAAGAGAATTTGCCGCCCATACACTAAACCTTTGTCTTGCGTTTAAGCTTGAAAGCGATGAATACACGTTTTCGGACAGTGCATCTCTTACATATCCTGATGATGCGCAGGTTGCCGTGAACAGAGGATGGTTCACATTAAAAGACGGTGCGTTCTGCGGTGATATGTCGCTTTCCGCCGACGAAGTGCTTACAATGCTTAACGATGCAAAAGCGCTCCGTGCAAAAGAGACTGTCGACGAATCGGCTGATAACATGTTCTCGTTTGCGGACGGTGTTGTTGTTTTTGAAAACGGCACCGATGTTGATTATGATGAAAGCGGAAATCTTATAATTGCCGACAGCAAAACCGAGCTTAAGGTCGGGGATGTTTTTGTTGTGTTTTTTGACGGATTCCCGTCCATTCTGACGGCAAAGGCGGTTGAAAAGACCGACACCGGATATACGGTCGACGCCGAAGCGGTTGAAGACGGCACTCCGTATATAAAAGAAATAAGCGCAGAGGGTTCGGCAAACGTTCCTCTTGATGACTTCATTCCCGAGGACGATGTTGAGATAGATTACATCGCAACACGCCGTCAGGCTCGCGCATCGTCAAAGGCATCGGGAAATAAAATAAATGTTAAGTCAATGGACTTTTCAAAAAAGATCAAGGTTGCCGACGGCGTCACCGTTACAATAAAGGGAAACCTTGATAAAATGAAATTCGATTATAATATCAAATCGAGCAACGGCGCGTACTTCGTTAAGCTCAACGGCAATTTCAATCTCAACACCACCATTGCCTTTAATTTCGGAAAAATGTTCGGCGCCCCGTCGAGCGTTGTGCTCGGTCACGTTAAAATCGCGGGCATCGGTAAGGTTGAAGTTGTGTTGGATGTTTCCGCCACCGGTAAGGTAGTTTCGGATTTGAACGGAAAATTCTGCGTCGGCTTCAGCCTTGAATACGGTGAATTCCGTTTTATCCACGAATTTAAGAAAACACGCTCCACACTTACTCTTGACCTCGATTTCGATGTGTCTTTGTCAGTCACCGTTTCCGTTTCGATTGCCTCCGTTGTCAAGGGCGAAGCTTTTGCAATGATCGGAATGAACGGGCACTATAACATGACAAAATATTCCGACGGAAAAACACCTGCAGAGTGTAAGACCACAGCCGGATTTATGTACATGCGGATAGGCGCATACGCAAAACTGTTTTCCAAGAGATATGAGAATTATATAACCGTTTTTGATGAGAGAAACAGCCCTGTCCGTATTTTCTTCCACTATGAAGACGATGTAAATGTGCCGAAATGCACAAGAAACGCACAGGGACACAGCAAATACTATACTCCCGCCGGTTCTGTTTACGGGCTTCCTTATTCCAGAAACGGCAGCAGTAAAGGGGTTGACAGGTACGGAAAGCCTTTTACAAGATATGAATATTCTCTTGATGATGACGGCAATGCGACAATCACAAAATACAACGGAAATGTGTCGTCGATAATTATCCCCGAAAAGCTTGACGGGCACACGGTCGTAAAGATCGGAAACAGCGTTTTTAAAAACCGAACAGAGCTGGTCAGCGTAATGCTGCCCGATACCGTGACGGAGGTAGCTCATTATGCTTTTGAAAATTGTAAAAACTTATGTACAGTTGTTTTATCGTCTTCTCTGAACATAATAGGTTTTGCAGCTTTTAGAAATTGCACCAAAATTAGCTCGGTTGAACTGCCGAATTCTATGATAAAACTTTATGCGAAAGCTTTTCAAAATTGCACATCGCTAAAAAAAATAAATATACCGAAAAATATGGTTCATATAGGATATGCGCCTGTTTCTTATACTATCTACGGTGCATTTGACGGCTGCTCA
>OMRJ01000218.1 GCA_900313475.1 uncultured Eubacteriales bacterium
ACGGCAGACGTAACGCCGTAAACAACGGAGCGCGCGGACGGATCAAGCCGCCTGGATGCCTTTGAGCCGGCAAGCTTCTTCATAAAAATATTTACAAATTTGAATCCGACGAGGAGAATAATTATCGCGGCAATAAGCCGCCCGCCGTATTTAACGGCAAGGTCTTCGAGAGTGTCCGCAAGCTTTGTAAGAAATCTGTTCGCCTGTTCAGCCGATTGTTCGATGCTCTGCGCCGCATCGGAAAAGGTTTTTGAAATGCTTTCTTCCATTTTGTTTTCTCCTTATTCGCCGATAAAGCGCAGTGCGCCCGTTGGACAGGAATCAACGCATTTTCGGCAGTTTACACAGCCTTTAACCGCATCCGAATTGTTGAATTCTGGACGAATAACGGTATCAAAGCCGCGCCCGACAAGACCCAAAAGTCCCTTACCGGTGCTTTCACATACGCGCACGCACGCATTGCACAGAATGCACTTGTTTTGATTGCGCTCTATACACACGAGGCGGCGCTCCTTAAATCCGGGGTGAAACTCACCCGTGAATTTGACGCAGTCGATGTCATATTCGTCGGCATATTTTATCAGGCGGCAGTTACCGTATTCACGGCAGCCGCAGTCGAGACAGCGTTTGGCCTCGCGCACTGCCTCCTCCGCGGAAAATCCGAGATTTATCTCTTTGAAATCCTTTCTGCGCTCCGACGGCGTACGGCACGGCATAACCGCTCTCGGTTCTTTTTGCACGTCCTCAAACATTTCCGGACGCACACGGCGCTCCGAGAGAACGGGACGTTTATACGGAATTTCGATGCCGTTAAGATAGGCATCAATATATTTTGCGGCGGTGTTTGCTTCCGCAATGGCATCAATTGCGACAGACGCACCGTTGTTTGTCGTATCTCCGGCGGCAAAAACGCCGTCGAGCGACGTTGCGAGCGTGCAAATATCCGCTTCTATCGTCCCCCGTTTTGTTTTCGGAAGCGCTTCAAAACCGGATGGGTCGTTTTTCTGTCCGGCGGCAATGATAATCGAATCGAGCGGAAGCAGCTCCGTTTCACCCTCGACGGGTACGGGAGCGCGGCGTCCCTTCTCATCGGGTTCGCCGAGACGCATTTTTTGAAGCACGACGCCGTTCACATGCCCGTTTTCGCCCACTATTTCGGCGGGATTCGACAGGAACCTGAACACGACGCCTTCTTCCTCCGCCTCGCTTATTTCTATGTCCTCTGCGGGCATTTCGTTACGCGTTCGCCTGTATATAACGTAAACATTTTCCGCACCGAGACGCACCGCAGTGCGGCAGGCGTCCATTGCGGTGTTGCCGCCGCCGACCACAGCGCAGCTTTTCCCGACGGCGGGTGCGTTGCCGAGCGCAGTCTCGCGCAAAAAATCAATGCCGCCGAATACGCCGTCAAGCTCCTCGCCCTTGCAGCGCAGAGAGACGCTTTTCCATGCGCCGTTCGCAACAAGCACCGCGTCATGCTTTGCACGGATTTCGTCAAACGGGATGTCCTTGCCTATCTCCGTGTCACCGCAAAATTCAACTCCGAGCGCAAATATCGCATCAGTCTCCGCGTCAAGCACGGCTTTGGGCAAACGGTATTCGGGGATACCGTAGCGCAGCATTCCGCCTGCTTTCGGCATTTTATCATAAATTGTCACTTTGTGTCCATACAGTGCAAGACGGTAAGCCGCGGAAAGTCCTGCGGGACCTCCGCCGATTATGCCGACCGTTTTTCCCGTCGGCGCACTTTTCATTCCGTCCGTGACGGCACCGGATTCCATCGCCCTGTCGGCGGCAAACGCTTTCAAAAAGGCGATTGAAATCGCTTCGTCGGCGTTTTTTCTGCGGCACGCCGTTTCACACGGATGAGGACATACGCGCCCGACAGATGCGGGAAGCGGCACTTTTTCTTTGACAGTACGGGTGGCGGCAACAAAATCGCCGTCGGCAATTTCGGCGACATACCTTTGGCAGTCCGTCCCTGCGGGGCAATTAAGCGTGCAGGGTCCCTTGCAATCGGCGTCGTGGTCGCCCATAAGCAGCTCCAAGGCAAGCCTCCTTGCTTTGAGGCATTTTTCGCTGTCGGTACGGATCACCGCGTTTTCGGTCACCTTTGCCGAGCACGCGCGCAGCAGCTTCGGATATCCCTCCTGCTCGACAACGCACACGCCGCAGGCGCCGTATGGCGACAGCTCTTTAAGATAGCATAGATTCGGAATTTCAATGCCGTTCCGGGAGGCTGCATTCAGCACGGTTTCGCCTGCATACGCAGTTATTTCTTTTCCGTCTATAATCATTTTTACGGTATCTGACATTATATTTCCCTCCCTCAGCACATCTCTACTGCGCCGAAACGGCATGCTTCCGCGCAGCTTCCGCATTTTATGCATTTTTCATTATCTATGACATGTGCTTTCTTTACTTCTCCGTTTATTGCGCCTACGGGACATTTCTTCGCGCAAAGCGTGCATCCGCGGCATTTATCGGCGTTTATCGTATAGCGTCTCAACGCGGCGCACTCACCTGCGGGACAGCGTTTTTCTTTTATGTGTGCTTCATATTCGGCTCTGAAATACCGAAGCGTCGTCAAAACGGGATTGGGAGCAGTCTGTCCGAGTCCGCACAACGCGCCCGCCTTGATACCGTCGCAAAGCTCTTCAAGCTTTTCGATATCTCCGTCTTCACCCATGCCCTCTGTAATGCGCGTGAGAATTTCGAACATTCGCGAGGTTCCGATGCGGCAGTGAACGCATTTTCCGCAGCTTTCCTTTTTTGTGAAATCAAGGAAAAACCGTGCCATATTTACCATGCAGGTGGATGAATCGGTAACGACCATTCCGCCCGACCCCATTATTGCGCCCGTTGCCGCAAGAGCCTTATAGTCTATCGGAGTGTCAAGCTTTTCGGCGGGAATACAGCCGCCCGACGGTCCGCCCATCTGCACGGCTTTGAATTCGCCGCCGTCACGCACACCGCCTCCTATATCAAATATCACGTCGCGAAGCGTCAGCCCCATCGGTATTTCGACAAGACCTCCGCGCTTTATTTTGCCGGTCAGAGCAAAAACCTTTGTGCCCTTTGAGCCTTCCGTGCCGAGCGAAGCAAAATTCACACCGCCTTTTTCGATGATATAGCTTACGTTTGCAAAGGTTTCAACGTTATTGATATTTGAAGGCTTATTTTTGTAGCCCGACTGTGCCGGGAACGGCGGCTTAAGCCGCGGCATCCCGCGCTTTCCCTCAAGGCTCTCTATAAGCGCCGTCTCCTCGCCGCACACAAATGCACCCGCGCCTGCCTTGATCCTGATTCGGCAGCAAAAACCGGTGCCGAGAATGTTATCGCCGACAAAGTGCTGCGCCTCTGCGTCCGCAATGGCCTTTTTAAGGCGTTCGACCGCAAGAGGATACTCCGCACGCACATACACAAACGCATCCTTTGCGCCTATCGCATAAGCGGCTATAAGCATACCTTCAATGAGCATGTGCGGATCGCTCTCGATTACGGCTCTGTCCATAAACGCGCCGGGGTCGCCCTCGTCGGCGTTGCATATAAGATATTTTTCGTCGCCGTCCGCGTTTCGTGCGGCGTTCCACTTGAACCACGTCGGAAATCCCGCGCCGCCGCGCCCCGCAAGTCCCGAAATTTTGATTTCTTCAATCACTTCTTCGGGCGTCATTTCGGCAAGAACTTTTTTGAGCGCACCGTAGCCGCCGGCTTCTTTATAGTCGGCGATGCTTTCGGGATCGATAATGCCGCAGTGACGCAGTGCGATTCGCGTCTGCTTATTCAGAAACGCGCTTTCCGCCGATGTTATTTCAAGATGTCCGACCGCAGACGGATCACCGGATACGATAAACTCTGTGATCGCATGAACATCGTCCGCCGACACTCTTACAAGTCTTTTTAACAGACGTGCGCCGTCGTAAATATCAACTATAGGTTCCGCAAAGCACATTCCGATGCAGCCTGTTATGCCGACGGCAAAGCCGTTTTCGGAAGCCGATGCCTTAAGTGCGTTATAAACGGAGTGTGCGCCCGCGGCAATTCCGCAGGAGCCTTCTCCGACAACCGCTCTGATGCTCATTTGCTCTCATGCTCCTTTATCTTTTTTATTATTTCAACGGCTGAGGCGGGAGTAAGCGAGCCGTACGTTTCCTCATCGATCATCATAACGGGGGAAAGCGAACAGCAGCCGAGACATGCAACGGTTTTCAAAGAAAACAGTCCGTCGGCGGTCGTTTCGCCGTCCTTAATGCCAAGCTCACCGCAAACGGCTTTTTCAATTGAATCCGCGCCGTTGACATGACAGGCGGTACCCTTACATAGCATAATGAGATGCCTGCCGACGGGTGTCAACCTGAATTGCGTATAAAAAGTCGCCACACCCATAACGTGCGCCGGTGAAACACCGAGGCGCTCGGCAACGGCATACATGACGTCGGTCGGCAGATAGCCGTAAACCTCCTGCGCACGCTGCAGAACCGTAATAAGCGAACCGCTGTCGGTGCCGAGTTCATCAATAATTCCGTCAAGAAGCGTCAGATCGCTTTTTTTGCAGTCGGAACACATATATATCCTCTCCCGAATATTTTTTTTAAAATTGTATCATATATCACCGATAAAATCAACACACCGTCAGCCGTCAAAAAAAGTATCATTGACAATCGAACATCCAAACCGTTATAATGTAAAAAAACAGAGGAGGGTTTATATGCATTTTGATATTCCTTTTTGCGACAAAAACTCCGAGCGTAAGATGCTTGCGTCAAGAGTGCGTCAGATAATCGGGCATGTCGGCGAACGGATTTTTACGGACTCCGAAAATACCGGTGATTTTCTTTTCCGCGAGGGGCAGCACACTCCGGCGGAAATAAACGGCGGCGAATGGGTTCCTTTCGGCAAAGACGATATGTGGGGCTACCGTGAAGAATACTGCTGGTTCAAGCAGACGGTAACAGTGCCCGAACGATTTGCCGGCAAGCCGGTAGTGTATGAAATTTCACCGTATCCCGATTCGAAATGGGAAAGCCCCGCGCAGCAGTTTATGTTCTTTGTTGACGGGAAGCTTGTTCAGGGAGCGGATCCCAATCACAGTTACATTTATCTCACACATTGCGCAAAGGGCGGCGAAGAATTTAACATCGCGCTCAACGCCTATTGCGACGATTGGGAATTCCGCGGCAGGACAGCTCTCCGCGCCGAGCTTAAGGTCAAGGACGAAGAAGTCAACGCTCTCTACTATGACCTTCTCGTTCCGTGGGAGACTGCGCATCACTACTCGCACGATGACATTGAACGCATCGACATAATAAAGGCTCTCAACTCCGCCGTTTCGATGCTTGAATTGAACACTTGCGACGACAAGGTTTTTCATGACAGCGTAAAAGCAGCGCGCGAATATCTCAGGGAAAATGTGTACGGCAAAGATATGGGAGTTGTGACAAGCGCGATAGGACACACGCACATCGACACCGCGTGGCTCTGGCGTCTTCGCCAGACGAGAGAAAAAGCGGCGCGAAGCTTCGGCAGCGTGGTTAATCTGATGCGCGAATACCCCGAATATAAATTCATGTCGTCGCAGGCGCAGCTCTATGACTACGTTAAACACGACTATCCGGAGCTTTATGATGAAATAAAAGAGCTTGTTAAAGAAAAGCGCTGGGAGCCGGAGGGCAGCATGTGGGTCGAAAGCGACACGAACGTTGTTTCGGGAGAATCGCTTGTCAGGCAGTTCCTTGTCGGCAAACGCTTTTTCCGTGAGGAGTTCGGCGTTGACAACCGCATAATGTGGCTTCCGGACGTGTTCGGTTATTCGGGCGCGCTGCCGCAGATAATAAAAAAAGCCGACATCGACTACTTCATGACCACTAAAATTTCGTGGAACGAATTTGACAAGTTCCCGTTTGACACGTTCATGTGGCGCGGGATTGACGGCACGGAGGTTCTGTCGCACTTCATTCCGACGCTCAAATGCGATGCGGAGGGCTATCAGACGACATATAACGGAG
>OMRJ01000217.1 GCA_900313475.1 uncultured Eubacteriales bacterium
CACGTATCCGGGCGGAACGCGCAAGCAGAAAGATTGTTGTTACCGTAGGCGACACCATCACGGTGGGCGAGCTTGCAAGTCAGCTCAAAATGACGGCTGCCGAGGTCATCAAAAAGCTGTTTTCATACGGCATAATGGCGGGTATCAACGAGTCGATCGATTTTGACACCGCCGAAATTGTCGCGACCGAGCTCGGCGCAAAGGTCGAGCGCGAGGTTGTTGTGACTATCGAGGACAGAATCATCGACGCCACGGAGGACAGCGAAGAAAATCTCGTTCCGCGCAGTCCCGTTGTCTGTGTTATGGGACACGTTGACCACGGTAAAACATCGCTTCTCGACGCGATTCGCCACACGAGCGTTACGTCCACGGAGTCGGGCGGAATCACGCAGCACATCGGCGCATACAGAGTTGATCTCGACGGTCAGGAGATAACCTTCCTCGACACTCCCGGTCACGCGGCCTTTACGGAAATGCGCGCCAGAGGCGCAAAGGCAACGGATATCGCAGTCCTTGTAGTTGCTGCCGATGACGGTATCATGCCTCAGACCATAGAGGCTATCAACCACGCAAAGGCTGCCGAGATTGCGATAATAGTTGCGATAAACAAGATGGATAAGCCCGGCGCTCAGCCCGACAGAGTTATGCAGCAGCTCACCGAATACGGTCTTGTTCCCGAAGAATGGGGCGGCGACACAATATGCGTTCCCGTTTCCGCAAAAACGCATGAGGGTATAGATAAGCTTCTTGAGGCAATACTTCTTGTTGCGGAAATGAAAGAGCTTAGGGCAAACCCGAACCGTGCGGCAAAGGGCGTTGTCATCGAGGCGCGTCTTGACAAGGGCAAGGGACCCATCGCAACACTTCTTGTCCAGAACGGTACTCTTAAGAGCGGTGATATAGTAGTTGCCGGCACAGCGGTCGGACGTATCAGAGTCATGACCGACTACAAGGGCAGACGCGTAAAGGAGGCGGGACCTTCGATCCCCGTTGAGGTTATGGGTCTGGGCGAGGTGCCGGGCGCAGGCGATATCTTCGACGCTGTAAGCGACGAAAAACTCGCGAGAGAGCTTGTAGAGCAGAGAAAACAGAAGCTCAAGGAGGAGCAGTTCAACGCATACCGCCGCGTTACTCTCGATACACTTTTCTCCACCTTGGAGGAGGGCGAACTCAAAGAGCTTAATATTGTTGTCAAAGCCGACGTTCAAGGCTCCGTCGAGGCTCTTACACAGAATCTCGAAAAGCTTTCAAACAACGAAGTCAAGGTTCACGTCATTCACGGCGGCGTAGGTGCGATAACGGATTCCGACGTTATGCTTGCCGCGGCGTCAAACGCGATAATTGTAGGCTTCCATGTCCGCCCCGACGCGACGGCTCAGGCTCATGCGGAGCGCGACAACATCGAAATGCGTATGTATTCCGTCATTTATGACTGTATAGAAGACGTTCAGGCGGCTATCAAGGGCATGCTTTCCCCGAAATTCAGAGACGTAGAGCTTGGAAAAGCCGAGGTCAGACGTGTGTTCAAGCTTTCGAGCGCAGGCACCATCGCGGGATCGTATGTTCTTTCGGGCAAGGTTGCGAGAAACTGCAAGATAAGGGTTGTCAGAGACGGCATTGTTATCGCAGATGACGCAATTGCTTCGCTTAAGCGTGAAAAGGACGACGCAAAGGAAGTTATGAGCGGCTACGAATGCGGCATCGGACTTGAAAAATACAATGACATTAAAGAGGGCGACATCCTCGAAGCGTATCTCGTTGAGGAGTACCGCGACGCGTGATAAGCCCGGAAAGGAAACGTTCCGCAGCATGTTTTTGCGGCGCGGAACGGGTGCAGTCAAATGGGTTATAAATCAGACCGCACTGCCGAGGATATAAAAAGAGAGCTGACCGTGCTTGTCAGAGAACTGAAAGACCCTCGCGTGAATGCCGAAGTCCTTACCGTGGTGAGGGCGGAGGTCGCGCACGATCTGTCGTTCTGCAAGGCATATGTCAGTTCGCTTGAGGGAATAGAATCCGCAAAGGCGGTATGCAAGGCTCTCAACGGCAGCGCAAAAGGCTATATCCGCCGCGAGCTCGGCGGCAGGCTCGGACTTCGCAAAACTCCCGACCTGAAATTTATAGCCGACGATTCGATAGAAAAAGGCATCGCGATGTTTAAAAAGCTCTACGATGCCGAGAAAAGGGAAGAAAAATGAACGTTACACATAACGAGGCGTGGAAAATACTCAACGGCAGCGACGACATTCTTTTGCTCACTCACCGTGTGCCCGACGGCGACGCGGTGGGCAGTCTGTGCGCTCTTTACAGAGTGCTCAAGTCTCTCGGCAAAAATGTCCGCTTCATTCTCGACACGGTGTCGCGTGAGCTTATGTTCCTTACCGAGGGACTTGAATCGGCGGACTTCGAGCCGAAGTGCGTGGTTACCGTCGATATGGGCGACAAAAAGCTGCTCGGTGACGAGCTTGAAGCCGAATACGGCGACAGGGTGCTGCTGAATATCGACCACCACGCCACAAACGTTCTTTTCGCCGAAAATACGCTCCTCGATTCGGAGGCGGCGGCGGCAAGCGAAGTGCTGTTTGATATGCTCACCGAAAACGGCGTTGAAATAACCAAAGATATCGCGATGCCGCTCTATGTCGGTATTGCAACCGACACAGGCTGCTTCCGCTACGGCAACACAACGGCAAAAACCATGCGGACGGCTGCGTTCCTTATGGACACGGGCATTGACACCGCCACGGTCAATACCGATATTTTCGACACAAAGACAAAAGAGTATTTTGCGCTCGAAACGATGGCGATGAACTCGGTAAAAATGTACTTCGGCGGAAAATGTGCGCTTCTGATGCTTACAAAAGACATGTACCGCCGCGCGAATATTGCCGAAAATGAAACAAAAAGTATAAATGCTTTGCCCCGTCAGATTGCCGGTGTTCTCGTCGGCATCACGGTTAAGGAGCGGGAGGGCGGCAAATACGGAATTTCCGTACGTACGCGTGAGCCTGTGGACGCATCGGAGATATGTGCGCTGCTCGGAGGCGGCGGACACCGACAGGCTGCGGGATGCGAGCTTACGGCAAATCCGCGCACCGTTATTTCTACCATACTTAAATACACGGAGGAAGCTCTTAAGGAGCAGAAACTTATTTAATGAACGGTTTTGTCATTCTTGACAAGAGCGAGGGGATGACCTCGTTCAGAGCGTCATCGTTTCTGCGCAGAATTTACGGCGAGAAAAAGACCGGCCACACCGGCACACTCGACCCGATGGCGACCGGAGTTCTGCCCGTCGCGCTCGGACGCGCCACAAGATTTATAGATTTCCTTCCGGTTACGGATAAAGGCTATGATGCGCGGTTCAGATTCGGCATCACTACCGATACGCTTGATATAACGGGCAATGTGCTGTCCGAAACGGATGCGCATGTCACGTTTGACGAGCTGACCGCCGTACTGCCGCGTTTTCGAGGGGATATAATGCAGACCCCTCCGATGTTCTCCGCAATTTCCGTTGACGGAAAAAGGCTCTACGAGCTTGCGCGAAAAGGTGTTGAGGTCGAGCGCGAAAAACGCGCCGTTACGGTTCATGAGCTTGAGGCGGAGGACTGCGGAAACGGTGAATTTCGGCTGCGGGTTATGTGCTCAAAGGGCACATATGTACGCTCTTTGATTGATGATATCGGCAGAGAACTCGGCGTCGGTGCCTGCATGACAGCCTTGCGCCGCACATATGCCAACGGATTTTCGCTTGCCGATGCCCACACGGAGGAGGCACTGAAGGAGCTTGCTCCCGGCGGCGTTTTGCCTGTCGACGCACCTTTTGTGTGCTTCCCGGCAGTGTCGCTTTCGCGGCTGCAGACGGTGCGGTTCAAAAACGGCGGAGAACTGTTCACATCGCGTCTCGGCGGCGATCTTTCGCCGTCGGTGTACAGAGTGTATTCCGATGAAAATGTTTTTCTCGGCTTGGGCGAGGTTGCGGCTGACGAAACGGAGCTTTTGAGAGTACGCAGGGTTATTTGAAAACGGGTTTTACAGTATGATTAACACAAAAAGAGCCGTTGCGCTCGGATATTTTGACGGACTTCACACAGGACACGCCGAGGTGCTCGGAAAGGCGCTCGGCGCGGCGGATTGCGGACTTGTTCCCGCCGTTATGCTGTTCGATGTTCCGCCCACAGAGGCGGTCACCGGCATAAAAACGGAGCGTTTGCTGTCCGACAACGAGCGCGACAGCGTATTGAAAAGGTCCGGATTTGAGCTTTTATATGTTTCCTTTAAAGAGCTGCGCGATATGTCCCCGCGTGAGTTTGTTGAAGATGTGCTTTGCCGACGCTTTAACGCATGCGAGGTGTTTTGCGGCTTTAATTATTCCTTCGGCAAAAACGGTGAGGGCAATGTCGAATCGCTGAAAACGGAGTGCGCAAGATTCGGAATAAATGTGAATGTAAGCGGCTGCGTTACCGTTGACGGAGAAACGGTCAGCTCCAGCGCGATAAGAAAACTGATTTCCGACGGCGACATCGAGCGGGCAAACAAAATGCTCGGCTATTCGTTCGGTTTCACTTCATCCGTTTTTTCGGGCGATCACAGGGGCAGACTTCTCGGCGCGCCGACGATAAATCAGTATTTGCCGGACGGACTTGTCACACCGAAATTCGGTGTATATGCCGCCGTCGCGGATATTAACGGGACGCTCTATTCGGGTGTTACAAACATAGGAAAGCGCCCGACTTTTGACGGCGTGAGTTTGCGCAGCGAGACATTTATTCTCGGCTTCGACGGCGATCTGTACGGCAAAAATGTGACTGTGAGGCTTGTGTCGTTTATAAGGGGCGAAATGAAATTTCCGTCGGCAGACACACTGAAAGAACAGATCGTCCGGGATGAACGCGCCGCCGCAATGCGTACCGAGAAATATCAGGGAAAAGTTTGCGGAGCAAAAATAAAAAAAATCAAAAAAAAGTGTTGACAAGCAGCATGCTTTCCTATATAATTACAATGCTGTTGTTGAACAGCCGATGGTAAATGGATACGGCGGGATAGCTCAGTTGGCTAGAGCACTCGGTTCATACCCGGGGTGTCGTTGGTTCAAATCCTACTCCCGCTACCATTTCTCAAAATACGGCCCGGTGGTCAAGCGGTCAAGACACCGCCCTTTCACGGCGGTAACACGAGTTCGATTCTCGTCCGGGTCACCAAAAATCGGTAAGCAGATTATGCTTGCCGATTTTTTCTGTCTGCCAATCTCTTTTAACAGCAAAAAGATATCCGCTTTTGAGCAACGGAAAGACAAGTCCGTAAAATTCATCGAAAAAAAGCGGCGGCAGGTTCGCCGAATCCGCACGCCGAAGACGCGGCGTTTTTTGCACGGCTGCGTTGATAAAAAAGAGACAGGGAAGTGTGGCTGCAGCCGGCTTGCGCGAAGCGGAAAATGTGTTTTGCGCAATGCGGCGATTTAAAAAATCATAGTTAAGCAAAACATATCAAAAACGGCGTAAAACGGCGAAAAACAGAGATAATCATATTGATAATTAAAAAAGCTAAAAAACACTGTTGACTTCCCGCGGATGTTGTGATAATATATACAAGCATTAAAAAGACAAAGATTATACGGAGGCAGGTTTATGTCAACTTTTATGGCAAACGCTCAAAACGTTGAGCGTAAATGGTATGTTCTTGACGCAGACGGCAAAACTCTCGGCGAACTCGCCGTTGAAGCTGCCGTGCTTCTTCGCGGCAAGCACAAGGTAACGTTCACTCCTCATGTTGACTGCGGCGACAACGTTATCATTGTAAACGCATCTAAAGTCGTTCTCACCGGCAAGAAGCTTGAACAGAAAACTTATTATCATCACACCGGTTACATCGGTCACATGAAAAGCGTTAAATACGACACTCTCATGAGAGAAAAGCCCGCATTCGCCGTCGAAAAGGCTGTTAAGGGCATGCTTCCCTCAAACACCCTCGGCAGAGCCGCATTTAACCGTCTTCACGTTTATGCAGGCGCAGAGCATCCGCATGCTGCTCAGAAGCCCGAAGTAAAAGAGTTTTAAGAGAGGGAGGAAATAAACAATGTACGAAGGCAATCCTTATTTTTACGGCACAGGCAGAAGAAAAAAATCCGTTGCTCGCGTTCGCGTATATCCCGGCACGGGTAAAATAATCATCAACGACAGAAGCATTGACGATTATTTCGGACTTGAAACCCTTAAACTCATCGTTCGTCAGCCTCTCGCTCTTACGGAGACAACCGAGAAGTTCGATGTTATCTGCAAGGTTCAGGGCGGCGGCGTTACCGGTCAGGCAGGCGCTATCCGTCACGGTCTTTCAAGAGCTCTCCTCCAGTATGACGAGACTCTCCGCGGCACTCTCAAGAAGGCAGGTTTCCTCACGAGAGACCCCAGAATGAAAGAAAGAAAGAAATACGGTCTCAAAGGCGCACGCCGCGCACCCCAGTTCAGCAAGAGATAACAGATCGCTTTTATGTAAAACAGCGCTTCGGGTTTTTTCCCGGAGCGTTTTCTTGCGTAAAACACATGTTCGGAGAGGCGAACTGCTTTTTTTTGTTTTTTGATTGACCTTACGGTTGGTGCGGAGTATAATAAACAGTTACAGAGAATATAATCGGATAAATGCTTTTATAAATTCGGAGGCGGTTTTATGACAGACTACAAAGGAAAACGCGTGCTTGTTATGGGGCTTGCACGCAGCGGTTTGGCGGCGGTTCGGCTTCTCTCGAAGCTCGGCGCCGAAGTTACCGTGTCGGAGGCGAAGCCGCTTAACGAGATAAAGGAGCTTGACGAGCTGAATGCACTCGGAGTGCGCGTTGCAGGGCAGGAAAAAGAGATTTTTGAAGAAGATTTTGATATTTCGGTAAAAAATCCGGGGATAAACGGAAAACTTTGGTTTGTGCGGCGGCTTCGTGAACGCGGTATTCCCGTTATCACGGAGATTGAGCTTGCGTTTACCGTATGTGCGCCGCAGCATTATATTGCGGTTACCGGCTCAAACGGAAAGACCACGACTGCGACGCTGCTTTATGAGGTCATTTCAAGGGTGCATCCGGGTAAGACGCATCTTTCGGGAAATATCGGCATTGCGCTTTGTGACACTGCGCTTGAAAACGACCTGCTGAACGATGAGGGACATTACATTGTCCTTGAAATATCGAATTTTCAGCTGCTTGACATAGACAAATTCCGCCCGGAGGTTGCCGTTATCATGAATTTGTCGGCTGATCATCTTGACTTTATGGGTACGGAGGATGCCTACTATCGCTCAAAGTGCCGTGTGTATGAAAACATGCGTGATAATGACATCTTTTTGTGGAATATCGACGATCCGCTTGTGAATGAATACACCTCCCTTGTGCCTGTCCGCTGCCGCCGTGTGACCTACAGTCTTGTTGACAGCTCCGCTGATTTCTATGCTGACGGTGAAAATGTGTACGGCTTCGGCAAAAAGCTTTTTCCGCTCAACTGCATAAAGGTAGTGGGACGTCACAATGTACAGAACGTGCTCGTTGCATGTGCCGCCGCGGCTGCCGAGGGACTGAACGCGGAGCAGATAAAGAGCGGTGTTGAGCAGTTTAAGGGCGTTGAACACCGTATTGAGTTCGTGCGCGAATATAACGGCATAAAATTTTATAACGATTCAAAGGGGACAAATGTTGATGCGACGAAAACGGCACTTAAAGCGTTTACCTCTCCCGTTATTCTGCTTGCGGGCGGTCACGAAAAGGGACTGTCGTTTGAGCCGCTTAAAGAAAATATGAACGGCGTGAAGAAAATAATCGCATACGGCGAGTGCGGCAGGCGCATTTGCGACGAGTTGGCGGGTGACAAGGGTGTGCTTGTCAACACTTTGCCCGAAGCTCTTGCGGAGGCTATGAAGATTGCGGCTGCGGGGGACGTTGTTTTGCTTTCTCCGACGACAAGCTCTTATGATCAGTACAGCTGTTTTGAGGAACGCGGTGAGCACTTCAAAAGGCTTGTGAATGCCCTCGGAGAATGAATATGGAAAACAGAGAAAAACCGATAGGAATTTTTGATTCGGGACTCGGAGGACTTACTTCGGTCAAAGCCGTGAGTGAGGCTCTGCCCAACGAAGATATAGTGTATTTCGGTGACACCGCGCGTGTACCGTATGGCGATCGCTCGAAAGAAACGATTATGGAATACGTCAAGGATGATATCGAATTTTTGTTGTCTCACGATGTCAAGGCGATTGTGATAGCGTGCAACACAGCCGATTCTATGGCGCGTTTGGAAATGGAGAGCATATTCAGGATCCCCATAGTCGGCGTTGTCGGTCCCGCGGCAAAGAAAGCCGCGCTCGCTACGGAAAACGGAAGGATCGGCGTTATCGGCACGAATGCCACGGTGCGCAGCGACGCCTACAGAAAGGTTATAAATGAGTACAATCCGTCGGCATCTGTGTTTGCCGTCGCTTGTCCGCTGCTCGTTCCTCTCGTCGAGGAGGGCAGAATTTCGCTTAACGACAGGGTTACGCGCAGAGTGCTGAGGGAGTATTTGCTTCCGCTTGCCGAAAAGAGGATAGACACGCTTGTTTTAGGCTGTACGCATTACCCGCTGTTAAGTCCTATAATTGCAGAAATTTTACCCGGGGTTGTGCTTGTTGATTCCGGCGAGGCGGCAGTCGCGTCCCTGCAAAGAAAGCTCAACGACAGCAAACTGTCCGCGCCGTCGGACAAAAAAGGAAAAATAAAATATTTTGTGAGTGACAATGCCGAAAGCTTTGCGCGGCACGGCGGTATATTTATGGGACATGAAATCAACGGCAAAGTCACCGAGGTTAATATTTAATAAATTAAATAAAAAATCCGTTCTCATAAAGGCGAGTTACGTCAATGAATGACTGTTTTCTTGCCGAAAAAGAACGGTTTTTTTTATTGAAATTGCATAGATAATATGGTATTATGACGAATCGGAGGGAGGTAATTTGTACGGAACGGAAAAATTTTCACACTCACACGATATTCTGCGACGGAAAAAACAGTGCAGAGGAAACGGTGCTCAAGGCTATTGAAAAGGGCTTTTCCGCACTCGGCTTTTCAGGGCATTCTTACACGTTTTTCGACGGCTCTTACTGTATGACCGAGGATGGCACTCTGCAATACATTAAAGAGGTAAAGCGTCTGCGTGAAAAGTATCGCGGTGAAATTCGCATTTACCTCGGCTTGGAAGCTGATTATTTTGCCGAAAATATTGATTTTGACGCATATGATTTTATAATAGGCTCCGTGCATTATCTCAAGCTCGGCGGCGAATTTATTCCGGTTGACCACACTGCGGAGTGTCAGCGCGAAACCGTGGACAGATTTTTCGGCGGATCTTTCGACAAATTCTGTGAGGCGTATTATGAGCTTGTCGCGGATGTTGCGGAAAAAACACATGCCGATCTGATAGGTCACTTTGATCTTGTGACAAAGTTCAATGATGCCGACTGCCTCTTTTCGACGGAAACACCCGCATATATCGGTGCTTGGCGGTCGGCTGCCGATGTTCTTATCCGTCGCGGCATTCCGTTTGAAATAAACACGGGTGCAATTGCGCGCGGCCGCAGAAAAACACCGTATCCGTCGCACGATATTGCAAAATATATCTCGGATAACGGCGGCAGCCTTGTATATTCGAGTGATTGTCACGATGCCGAAATGCTTGATTGTGAGTATGAAAAATGTATGGCGCTGTACGGAGACTGCCGCATTGTCGATTTTGAAAAGCTGATAAAAAAGTAAGTCCGCCGGGTGCTTATCCGTATGTATTATAATGTTATTATTATATATACATTATATATAGTGAAAATGAGAAGGAAAACGTTAACAGAGAGGTGTAATTATGAAACGTGAAAACAAGATATTTAATATGGTCGTGACGGCTGTTTTTGCCGCTGTAATCGCAGTCGGTGCATTTACATCGCTGCGCATCGCGACGATTCCGTTTACGCTTCAAAGCTTTGCCGTATTTCTTGCGCTCGGTACAATAGGGTGGAA
This sequence comes from uncultured Eubacteriales bacterium, assembly GCA_900313475.1. Taxonomy (GTDB): domain Bacteria; phylum Bacillota; class Clostridia; order Oscillospirales; family Acutalibacteraceae; genus RUG806. The sequence continues at coordinate 10,022 of OMRJ01000217.1, forward strand.
AAGAGGAACAGTCAGCGTAATAATTTACCTGCTTTTGGGACTTGTCGGCGCGCCTGTTTTTTCGGGCTTTAAGAGCGGTGCGGGAGTTCTTTTCGGGCCTACCGGCGGTTTTCTCACAGGCTTTGTTTTTATGGGGCTTGTGTACGGCGGGGTATCCCGGATGCTCACGAAAACAAGGCTGCCGGGTCTTGCCGTGAAGATTGTTTCTTTTCTTTGCGGGAACATTGTCCTGTATGTGTCGGGGTGTCTGACATATGCTTTTGTGTATCTTAAACAGGTGGATATTCCGTCGCTTACGGCGTCGTTTTCCGCATGTGTGCTGCCGTTTTTGCTGCCCGACACCATTAAGCTTGCTGTTGCCGCAATTATCTCGCAGCAGCTCGAAAAACTTAAAATAATGAAAAAATACGGTATATAATACACAAAATTAAATAAAAAATACTGTCGAAAACGCCGAAAAAACCGCAAATGTGCACAAATAAAAAAATTCGCGAAAAAAGTGTTGACAAACGGCGTTTTCGATGTTATTATATGTACATACTTCACCAAAGTAAAGTGCTAATGCGATAGCACGGTAACTCAAAAACAAAATCAAAATGAAATGAGGAAAACACAATGAAAAAAGCACTTGCAATCATTCTCTCGATCGTAACGGTTCTCACCTGCGTAACGGTTCTCGCTTCCTGCGGTGACAACGGAAAGAACCCGTCCGACACAACCGCATCCGGTGCAACGGAAGCCGACGGAACAACCGAAGGAACCGCAGCGGAATCCGACCTTGCATATGTCAAGGGTAAGGGAAAGCTCGTTGTCGGTATCACCGATTTTGCTCCGATGGACTACAAAGAAAAAGACTCCGACGAGTGGATAGGCTTTGACGCGGATATGGCAAAGGCATTTGCAAAGAGCCTCGGCGTAGAGGTTGAATTCGTAGAGATAGTTTGGGATAACAAGCTTGCCGATCTTAACGGAAAAAACATTGACTGCGTATGGAACGGTATGACTCTTACCGAAGATGTTAAGGCCAAAATGGAAACCTCAAAGCCGTATTGCACAAACGCACAGGTTATAGTCGTTCCCGCCGACAAGGCCGAGCAGTACGCAACCGCAGAGGCCTGCAAGGAGCTTTCGTTTGCAGTTGAAAACGGCTCTGCCGGTAAAGACATGGCTGTAGAAAACGGCTTTAAGTATACGGAGGTGACCGCACAGTCCGACGCTGTGGCAGAGGTAGCAAGCGGCACCAGCGACGCGGCTATTATCGACCTCCTCATGGCAGGCGCAATGGTTGGCGAGGGCACAGGCTTTGCGAAGCTCACCTACACCGCAAAGCTTAACAGCGAGGATTACGGCGTAGGATTCCGCAAAGGCTCCGACCTTGCAGCCGCTCTCAACGATTTCTTTGCGGCTTCTCTTGCCGACGGTTCAATGGAAAAGGTCGCGACGCAGTACGGCGTTCAGGAATCCCTTATCAAATAAGTGACCGTTATCATTCGAAACAGATAAGAAAAACGTTCCGAACAGAGGACTTTGCATAAAAGCCCTCTGTTTGCGGACTGTACGAGGTGTTTTATGTTTGCCAATTTCGTCGAACAGTTCCCGACAGTTTTTAATGCGCTGAATCTCGGTTTTATTCAAACTCTGAAGCTTTTTTTTGTGACGCTTGTGGGGGCTATCCCGCTCGGTCTGGTGATATCGTTCGGTTCAATGTCGCGATTCAAGCCATTGTCGGCACTTGTTAAAACTATCGTTTGGATAGTCAGAGGCTCGCCGCTGATGATTCAGATTCTTATAATCTATTATTTCCCCGGTCTTATGCTTGAAAAAAACATTTGGGGAACAGGTGAGGGCGGCAGATTTATAGCATGCTCGGCGGCGTTTATCGTGAACTATGCCTGTTATTTTTCCGAAATATACCGCGGCGGCATTCAGGGCGTCCCTAAGGGACAGCAGGAGGCGGGGCAGGTGCTCGGACTCACAAAGAGCGAGACATTTTTCAAGGTCACGCTTCTGCAAATGATAAAGCGCATTGTGCCGCCTATGTCAAATGAAATAATCACGCTCGTTAAGGATACGTCGCTGTCGCGTATAATCGCGCTTCAGGAGATAATATGGGCGGGCGCGGCTTTTATGAAATCGTCGCACGGTATCTCCGGCGAAATGTGGCCGCTGTTTTTCACTGCCGTATATTATCTTGTGTTCAACGGCGTTTTGACCGTTCTTTTCGGCAGGCTTGAAAAGAAGCTTGATTATTTTAAGGTGTGAGGTGAAACCTGTGTCGATTCTTGAAGTTAACAATCTCAAAAAGCGTTTCGGTGGAACTCCTGTTCTGAAAGGAATTTCGTTTACGCTCGAAAAAGGTGAGGTGCTGTCGATCATAGGCTCATCGGGCAGCGGAAAGACAACACTTCTGCGCTGTATAAACTCCCTTGAAACAGCCGACAGCGGCAGCATTACCGTCGACGGCTCCGTAATTTTCGACGGCAACGGAAAAACCGTGCTTACAAAGGAGCAAAAGCGTCAAAATCAGCTCAATGTAGGTCTGGTGTTTCAGCAGTTCAACCTGTTTCCGCAATACAGCGTCCTGCGAAACGTGACGCTTGCAATGGAGATGCAGGCAAAGAAAAAAGCCGATTTTAAGCAGAATAAGAAAAAGATTCTTGCCGATATTGATGAAAAAGCAAAGATGTATATCGACAGAGTCAATCTTTCGGATCGAATCAATGCCTTTCCGTGCGAGCTGTCGGGCGGACAGCAGCAGCGTGTTGCAATTGCGCGTGCTCTTGCGCTCGAACCAAAAATACTGTTTTTTGACGAGCCTACCTCCGCTCTTGACCCTGAGCTGACGGCGGAGGTTCTCAAGGTCATTCGCAGTCTTAAGGATACGGGCAGGACGATGGTAATCGTAACACACGAAATGGGTTTTGCGCAGAATGTGTCGGATAAGGTTATTTTTATGGCGGACGGCGTTATAGAGGAACAGGGCACGCCTGCAGATGTTTTTGACAACCCGCATTCCGAAAAAACAAGGGCCTTCCTGCTGAAGGATATCGGCTGAAAATTTCATTGTGTACAGAGGAGCCGCAGAAGGCTCCTTTTTTTTGAGTTGACGGCGCTTTTTTCGGAGGAATACGCCGAGCGGCGACTTGAATCGAGGGACAAAAAATGTACGTCAAAATAACTAAACGAAGTATCGGAGAAGGTAAGACGGTTCATGCGAAAAAATGTTAAAAAAAGGGAATTGCGTATAGTTAAAATGCTCAAAAAACAGCAGCGTTTTCAATTAAAATCAAGTTTAAAAAATTACAAATTGTAACCTTTTCGTAATGAGTTGTAAAGTTTATTGAAAATTCACAAAAAAACACTGAAAACCTTTTTCTGAAAAAGAAAAGAAAAAGCGAAAATCAGAGAATTAAGGAAAATTCAAGAAAAACGGTTGTGCAAAATGTACAAAAAAAGAAAGCCGCCCGACTTGACATTTGAAAGAGAGTTGCATATAATGTCCACGTTCATTGCCTATAAATGTACCGAGCGAGATTTTGACCGCCCTGCGGCGCGACAGATCGAGAATAATCGCTCTGTATTTTAACGGACAGGAGTAATTTCTTATGAGTAGATCTAAAAAGAGGAAGTCATCGCGCGGTCAAAAAAGCCCGTACGTTATCATCCCTCAAACAGGATACGAAGGACGTCACCTTTTTAAGGCGGGTGCGTTCATGGGCGCGGTAGGCCTCTCGTTCGCCGCCGTTCTCGGCACTGTACCGCAGACGGTTGTCAACACGAAAGCCGTCACGATAGATGAACCCATGGTGGCGTATGTTCAGGAGGCCGCTCCCGAAGCGGTGTACACCGACGGAACGCTTGCAACGCTTGATGTCCCCGAGCTGGAGGAAGAAGCGGAGCTTGTCAGGGCGTTTTTTGAAGACAGCGTCGAAGAAGACGAAATTGATTTTTCCGTGTATACAACCGCCTTGAGCAATGAAGAAGCGCATAAAAAGCTTAATGTTGCAAAAAACACGTCGTCGGCGGGATATGTGAGACTTAACAGAGACGGCATCCCGATGTCCGAAATGACTGCGCCGGAGTGGCTTACGCTTGATGCGAACGGCGTCCCCACCGATTACGCCTACTGCATCACAGGCAAGGCGACGGCTTATTATTCCGGCACACATACCGCAACGGGCACAAGAGTCCGTCAGGGCAGCGTGGCGGTCGATCCGAGAGAGATTCCCTACGGGACGGAAATGTGGATAACCTCCGCCGA
>OMRJ01000216.1 GCA_900313475.1 uncultured Eubacteriales bacterium
ACCTTGCCAACGATCTTACACACGGCGCTGCCGATATCGACGGCGACGGTTATGTAACCGTCAGCGATGCGAGAACAATTCTCCGTATCGCAGTAGGTCTTGAAAACTACACAGCAAAAGATCTTCTTCTTATGCCCACCACCGATTTTGAGATTCTTCACACATACAAGAAGGCTCTTAAAACCGTTGCGAGATACAATGCAGGCTATACCAAGACATATGCTTCCAAGGTTGATTCCGATGTTAACCTCCAGCATAAGAATCGCCTTCTTAAGCTTGTAAACATCGGCGCAAAGAATAAGACAGAAAAATTTGAACCCGATACACAGGCTGCTCTTGATAATATCGATTTCTGCACACTCATCGACACAAGCATGATTAAGAGCGCAAGCTGTGCGGTTGACGAGAACGATAACTATGTTATCACGATTGTACTTAAGGATTTCAAGGACGCAGAGCTTACCGTTGATAAAAACACTTATGTTTCGCAGTACAACTACGTCGCAAGAGTAATGCCCATCGTTTCCGGTTCCGATTTCTACAATGCTTTCTATAACAGCAAGGACGGATTCGGACAGAAATGGTTCCAGAAGTGGGTTCCGGACAGCGATAACCGCACCACTCCCTGCGTAAGATATTATTCGCTTAATTATGTTGCTCCCACCGTTAAGGCTACGGTTGCGAGAGAGTCACTTAAACTCTCATCCGCAGAGCTGAGTCTCAACTACAAGTTTGCCGTTGACGGCAGAATGGGCGGCGTTGATATCTCTACGAAGCTCTTTAAAGAAGGCGATGCGAAGTTTGACCGTCTTGACACTATCACTTATTCCGAGTTTACATTCTGATTCAGATTAAGTAAGGCAAATCCCTCTCCCGAAAAACGGAGAGGGATTTTTTGCGCATAAAAAACACGGCATGCAGTGCATAACAGAAATGTTCACCGAAAGAAATCGCAGGTCGCGGTAATGTTAATTCACTCAGAAAAACAGTGCGAAAAGAAAAGAATCGCTCAAGAAAAAGTCAATCAGCATTAAAAAAGCAGCCGCATTGGATAGCGATGCGGCTGTTAAAAATATTGTTAATAAACACGGCTGAAAGCTGTAATATAAAAACAAATGGCATTATTTATCAAACATATCAGCTTCAATTGCGGCGCAAAGCGCATGGTAAACCGGGAGTGTCAGCTCCTGAACCTCAAACGGCGTTTGCGCGGGCAGCCTGACCGTAACATCGGAAACGGCGGAAAGCTTGCTGTCTTTTTCGCCTGTTATCGCTATTGAACGTATTCCGGTTGCTTTTGCTGTGATTGCCGCATTTACTACATTTTTCGAGTTGCCCGATGTGCTCAGCGCAATGAGCACGTCTTCTTTTTTTTGTGCATAGGCAAACACTTGCTGCGCAAAAATAAGTTCGGGATCAATATCGTTTGAAAAAGCTGTAATAAGTCCGCTTTGACTTACGAGCGAAACGGCGCGAATGCCGCGCTGAAGCTTATCTGCAATTTCTTCACCGCCCGAAACTCCGGTAAAGAGGGCTTTTTCTTCGGGGGTGAGAGGGCGTTTCAGGTTAAATCCCTTCATCAATTCACCGACAATGTGTTCACTGTCCGCAGCCGAACCGCCGTTTCCGCAAACAAGGACGGTTCCCTCTGCACGGGCGCAATCAAGCAACGCAGTATATGCTTTTTCGATGCCGGCACGGCACGGAACAAGAGCAGGGTATGATGCATAGAGTGTTTCAAAAATTTCCTTTGATGTTTTCATATGGGTTTTGTCCTATGTTTTAATTGTTTCGGTTCAGAAAAGAAGCGAAATAGCGGCAAGGTCACCGACATATTCGCAGAGTGCGCCCGGAAGGATCTTGCATACGGCAGCCGATGCGGGGAGTGCTTCTTTTGCAATGACTTCTTTTATTATGTCGTCAAACAGTGCGCGGTCGCGTGTGTAGATGCTGCCGATTATAATTGCTTCCGGATTCAGAATATCGATAAGAATGCTCAATGCCTGTCCGAGGCGCATTGCACTGACGCAGTATACGTCCTGTGCGACAATATCACCGGCTTTTGCTGCAAGCGCTATGCTTTTTGCCGTCATATCGTCGCCCTGTTCTCTTAAAACGGTATACGGTTTGTTCCGCTTGTGTGAGCCGATAAGAATCTTTGCAAGCTCGACAATTCCTCCGCCCGAACAAAAGCCCTCAAACGATCCGCGTTTTCCGTAGCCTTCCGGACCGTCGGTTGCAAGTCGGATGTGTCCGACTTCACCCGCAAGATTGCATGTGCCGTTGTAAAGTCTGCCGTTGAGAATAAGTCCTGCGCCCATTCCCGTGCCGAAAGTGAGAAAAATTACGTTGTCAAGTCCCTTTCCCGAACCGAATTTCCATTCCGCAACGGCACAGGCATTTGCGTCGTTTTCAAGCACGGTTCTAACGCCGAAGTGCTCCGAAAAAATATCGGTGATGTGCACATTATCCCAGTCGGGGAGATTCGGAGGGCACATAATCACGCCGTTTTTGCTGTCAAGCGGACCGCCGCAGCTTATACCTATGCCCATAAGCTCACTGTTTTTTACGCCGTTTTCCGCGAGAAGCTCGTCTGCTGTGCTCAACAGCTCGGCTATTACGGCTTTGTGTCCTCTTTTAACAACGGTAGGGAACTTCTTTTTTGCAATGATAAGCTCCTGCGGATTTTCGGGGACATGATCTCTGCCGAGTGTTACGGAGCATTTGGTGCCTCCGATGTCGATTCCGAGTGAATACATTTCTTTTCCTCCTTAACGGGCAGAATACCGCCCACATCTTTTAGCCTGTCTTGTGTCAGTTCAATGGCATTGCAGCCGTGTGTCTGCAAAAACGCGCGTATCTGTCTGCCGCTGCTGTGACTGTCAAGACTGCCTGTAAAAACGACTTTATCTTTTGAGATTTTTCCGGAGCAACCGCCGATAAAACCGTAATGGCTGTCACTCAGATAAATATCGCCCTTCCCGATTTCGAGAACGTCAAAACCGAGTTTTGCAGCGGTGTGCGCAATGCCCGAATCATCTGTGATAATTGCCTTTTCCGCAACAGTGCAGACAGAACACTTCGCGTAACCCTGCCGTATGTTTACGAGCTTTAATCCGTTTTTTTCGGCTCTGCTCTTCAGCGACCGTGACAGAAAACGCTGTAACCCGAAAAGACAGCCGCCGCATATTGCGGCATTGAAGCAGATTTCATCGGGATAATTCGGCTTCGTCAAAACATCCGTAATAATATTAAAACCGTGCCGTTTTAATTCATCCGTGAGTTCTGTTTGAAACTTATCGGCAACGATATCCGCACCGCCCAAATGGCACATTTGCATGTCTGCGTGACGGCAGACCTCCGGCTACGTGTACGGTGTCGGCTTTGTTTGAAGCACCGTAATGCCGCATGAAGCAAGCAGCCGTGCCGTGTCAGAATCCGAGCACACGCAAAGTGTGACATCGTTTTCGGGCAGATTCGGTTTTTTTATAAAGCGTTCGTCCGACATTATCCTCTGACAAATTTGTGCCACGGCTTGACCGCAAGGAAGCAGCAGAGTGTGCCGAGAACCGCAGTTACGGTCCATGTTATCACGACCGCATTCCAGCCGAGGCTCTCCGATACGGCACCGAAGATGTAGATGGCGGCAGCGGAACCGACATATGTGAGGGAGTTGATTATGCCCGACATGGTGGACACCATACCGTACTTTTCAAAACGGGCAGGAACTATGCAGACAAGAAAAAAGTTGACGCCGTGCATTGTTCCGACAGCAAGCGAGCTGACAAGCAGTGTTATATATTGGTTTGATGAATAGAAGAAAACGAGTACGGTGCAGCAGACAAGTCCCAATGCGAAAATCCATCCGGCGCCTTTTGTTTCCGCACGCACAAGCTTATTGTTGATTATTCCGACGACTTTAAGCGAGATTACGCCGAGAACGGGCAGTAAAACCGATTTTAATATTGCATTTGAGCTTTGAAGCGAAAATGTCTCGCTTATAAAGGTCGGAACCCAGTCTGTTATTCCGTCGCGCAGCGCACCCTGAAAGACTATTGCAAGCGCAATGAGCAAAAAGCCCGATGAAAAAATGACGCCGAACGAAAGTTTGGGGTGTTTCGCTTCCGCCGATGAATTGACTTCTTTTGCCTTTTTGTCAAACGGATCACTGTCGGAAAATGCTTTTTTGCAACCGACAAGCCATGCCGTGAGAATGGCGGCGCAAATAATAGCAGACGCAAAAAACGTGTATTTCCATGTGAAGAATTTTATCCAAATAAGCGATGACGTGAGATAAAGGAATATCGTCCCCGAAATGCCCGCAATATTTACATTGACGCACACGTCATTATACCGTTTTTCTTCCATTGTTGCGGCAAGAATGCGCACCATAGGAGGCCAGAGCATCGACTGCGCAAAGCCGTTAAGAAACCAGATTACGGCTCGTGCGGTCGGCTCGCCGCAAAGTGCCATCGCCGTGTTGAGAATAGCGGTGGCGGAAAGTCCTATCGAAATCATTTTGTGCGGCTTTATTTTGTCGCCCAAAACGCCGCTGATTATCTGTCCCGCGCCGTATGATATGAGAGCAAGGCTTTCGGGAATCCCGGCAACCGATTTGGCTATCCCTTCCGTTTCGGTTATCGCCGCCATGACGATTGAATAGTCCTTGCGTGTCAGATAGCTTGCAAAGTATATGAGCGGGCACAGCACCGCAAAAAGATCCGCCGCCGTTGTTTTTTTGTGCGCGGTAAGTTTGTTTGACATTATAGTTTCCCCGAATTTCTTTTCTTTTTTTATCCCTTTATTTCATGCCGGTGGAGCCGAAGCCGCCGCGTCCGCGAACCGTTTCCGATAACTCGTCGGAAATTTCAAAATCAGCTTTGATAAACGGAACGATTGCGAGCTGCGCCAGACGTTCGCCGTATTCCACGGTCTGCGTTTCACCCGACTGATTGAACAGCGACACCATGACTTCTCCTCTGTAGTCGCTGTCGATCACCCCGACCTTGTTTGCGGGAGCAAGACCGCGTTTTGTCGCAAGTCCGCTGCGAGCGAATATCAATCCGACACACCCTTCGGGAATTTCAAACGACAGACCCGTGTGAATGAGTCGAGTTTCGCCGGGAGCTATTGAAATCGGGTATTCCTCGGCGTTGTATAGATCCGCGCCGGCGCTGTACGGTGTTCCGTAGGTAGGTGTTATCGCCTTTTTTGTAAGTTTTTTTGTTTTTACAACCGATGTCATTTTTTTCTCCGTAAGTTTATTTTACAAATTCATCGTAAATTGCTTTGATAGTTGTTTGAAAATCCTTTTCTTCAACCGCAACAATGATATTTATTTCGCTTGAACCCTGGTCGATCATCCTGATGTTTACGTGATTCTCGGCAAGCGCGGTGAAAACCCTTGCAGCGGTGCCTTCGTTTGCAACCATTCCTCTGCCGACAACCG
>OMRJ01000214.1 GCA_900313475.1 uncultured Eubacteriales bacterium
CAGGGTAAAGGTAGGCGGCGCTACAGTGTTTGTTTTGAGTGTGGACGAAGCGGAAAAGTATTGACAAAGCAGTAAAATATTATTGCAAAAAACCGGCTTCGCAGAGTAGCGAAACCCGTTAAGCGGAAATTTACGGCTGCCCGTGCAAAGTATTAAAGAAAAAAACGGCTCGCGGGAGCCGTTTTTCTGTATTGCAATACGCAATTTGTTAGTAAAGCAAAGAAAAGCGAAATGTGCCTAAAAGGACGCTGTCGGGCGCTGGCTTTCAATTTCCGTCAGCCTATGCTTGTTGCGCTCTGCTGCGTGCTTCTCACAAGACCGAGATATGAGTTGCCGGGGTTGAGAGTGAGCGCGGAGCCGTCCGCTCCCGTGAGCCTTATCATATCCGTGTCGCTTGTCTTTGTCCACTTTATTTCTTCGCATTTGCCTGCGCTTATGTAAAGTCCGCTGCCGCCGTTTTCAAACCTGACGTTTTGGTGACCCGCTGCCGTGCCCATGGATTCCATGTCAACATACATCACAATGACGTTATTATATGCGCACTGCGTGCCGCTGTCGTCCTTGCGTGCGTTGGAATTAAGGAAGCAATTGTATTTTCCGGTGGAGGCGTCGTACTTAAACTCATAATTGTAGGACGCGGAGAACGAGATTTTTGCGTCGGTGCAGTCCTTTCCGTTCGGAGCGACTGTAGATGCGTTGAACGTAAACGGCGTTTTATACGCGTCATTAAGCGTCATATTTACACTCTTGGAAGTCACCCAGTCGCGAAGTCCGTTTCCTCTCAAAACAAGGCGGTGCTCGCTCGAAACGTTTCTCGTCTGATCTCTCTCGAAAAACGGCTGTGATTTCATGCCGTCGATTTCGCTCATGGTGCCGTTGTTTACGTGGCTGTTAATTGTTGAATAGGCAAAATCACTGCCGCCGCAGTGTACGAAAAGAGCGTCAAGACCGAGTGCAAGCTCGACCGCGTAGTGGCGCGCACTTCTCACGGGACCGACCTTGTCGGGCACCTTGTCTATGTTTGAATAGAGCCAAAGCATGCGCGTAATTCCGCCCTCAACCTCGTATTCGGCGAGAATATCGGGTGTGCTCATGCCCCACTGCGGACGTGCGGCGGGGGAGTTTTCGACGACAATTGCAACAGGCTTCCGACCGACGTATTTTTCGTCATAGCCCGACATGCCCGTGAGCGGATCGGTGATTCCCGCCGTATTTACGCCGCCGGTTTCGGCTTCGGTGACGGCGGAGCCTGTTGTTTCGGGTGTGCCGTCGTCCTTTTTGCAGGACGAAAGCGCGGTAATGCTTAAAAGCGCGACGGCAGCCGCTGTGCCGAGCGCCACTGTCCTTTTTAACATTTTAAGAGTCTCCTTTTGCACGACATTATTCTGTCGTATCAAGTCTATTTTACTACCGAAACGCGATTTTTTCAATAGCGCGGACGATTATTCATAAAGTTTTCAAAATCACTTCCATTTCCCGTCGAAACGTGCTAATATATAATGTAAAAATATGGGGACGTATTAAAAGCGGAAAAAAGGCACATTCCGACTGTAAAATGCCGCGTGATACGTTTTATCAAATCATTTTTCCGGATTTACGGTTCGGCACGGAAATTATGCAAGACAAGAAGAATGTCCGCTTTTTTTCGCAGGGCGGCGAAAAAAACTTGAGCGGGGAAGTTTGTTTGTCGTAATTCCGAGGCATGAATTTTTGAATCCGAATCAACCACGGAGTGAATTATTATGGAAAATGTTTCAAATGACAGCAAAAAAGTTGTGCTGAGTCTTGTTCAGGCATCGGGCACACCGACGCTCGGCAATTATCTCGGCGCTTTCAAGAACTGGCATGAGATGGCGGAGGACAACGACTGCATTTTCGGCGTTGCCGATCTCCACGCGATAACCGTGAGAAGCAAGCCCGCCGACCTGCGCCGCCGCTCGATAGAGATGTATGCGATGCTTCTCGCGCTCGGACTGAATCCCGACAAAAACATTGTCTTTTTGCAGAGTCATGTTCAGGAGCACGCGCTTCTCGGATGGATTCTCAACTGCTATACGCAGTTCGGCGAAGCGTCAAGAATGACGCAGTTTAAGGACAAATCCACACGCCATGCGGACAATGTCAACGTGGGGCTTTTTACTTATCCCATTCTGATGGCAGCCGACATTCTGCTTTACAATGCGGACATGGTGCCCGTAGGCGACGACCAGAAGCAGCACCTTGAAATTGCACGCAACATTGCCGCGCGTTTTAACGGAATCTACGGCGATGTTTTCAAACTTCCCGAGCCGTATATCGGCAGGCACGGCGCGAAGATTCTTTCGCTTCAGGAGCCGGAAAAGAAGATGAGCAAGTCAGACCCGAATGTGAAGGCGTTTATTTCACTTACCGACCCTACCGACGTTATTGTCAAAAAAATAAAGGGAGCTGTTACCGATTCGGAAGCACGCGTTTATTACGGCGAGGGAAAAGCGGGAATAAATAACCTTATGACAATATATTCCTGCTGCACAGGCAAAGGCATGGACGATATCGAGAGAGAATTTGAGGGCAAAGGCTACGGCGATTTTAAGGCTGCCGTGGCGGAGGCTGTCGCGGAGGAGCTGCGTCCGCTTCGCGAGGAATATGAGCGTATTCTCGGCGATAAGGCGTATATAGAAAAATGTGCCGCCGAGGGCGCGGACAAGGCGCGCGCGATTGCCCGCCGCACCGTGCGCAAGGTCATGAAAAAGGTCGGGTTTTATCAAATTTAAGTGCGGCACAGAAAAAACGGTTTGTAATCTTTTTACAAAAAAGTATTGCAATTTAAATATGTTTTATAGTAATATAGTCTTACAAATATCTGTCTGAAAAGGAGAAAGAAAAATGTTAGCATTCTTTAAAGCGGCGGTTGCGTTTATTACATCTCTTGTTGTGATAATGTTCCCCGTCAGTCCGTCTTTTGCCGGCTGCGAAGACAAGTTTTTTTACGATTGGAACGAGTCGATGAGTTATTCGTCCGAGAAATATGCGGTTTCGCTCGAAAAGCAGCCCGGCAGGGATTTTGTCGTGCTCAACTTCACGGACGTTCAGCTTCGCGATATAGAATCATACGGTTCTGTCGGCGAAATGGCTGAAAAGACGATGGACAAGCTCATCACCGAGCTTCGTCCCGATCTCATTACGATGACCGGCGATAACGCGTGGGCGCCGCTCGCATATCTTAAACTTATTAAATTTATTGATTCCTACGGCATTCCGTGGGCAGCCGTAATGGGAAACCACGACGGGCAGGGTCTTGTAAGTGAATTCTGGGCGGCTTATCATATGTCGGAGGCGAAAAACTGCCTGTTTGAGTGCGGCCCTAAGGACATGGGCTACGGGAACTACATTATCAATGTTACCGAAAACGGAAAAACAGTTCACACACTGTTTATGATGGATACACATTCCGATGCAAAAGGAGGCGGCTACGACCACCTTTGGGACAATCAGATAAGCTGGTACAGGTGGGCGGTTAACGGCATTGCAGCCGAGAACGGCGCCACGGTTCAAAGCTCCGTTTTCATGCATATCCCCGTCAACGAGTACGGCGACGCATGGAATGCTGCATGGAACGCGGATACGGGCGAATATAACCCCGAATACGCCGATACTTCTTTCGGTTGGAATGATGAAAAGGTTTGCTCACCCAGAGACGATAATCGCAACGGTTTCTTTGATGTATGCAAGGAGCTTGGCAGCACAAAGGACATGGTTGTCGGTCACGACCACATCAACTGCTCGTCAATTCTCTACAAGGGAATCCGTCTTTCCTACGGCATGAAAACGGGCGAGGGCTGCTATTGGACGCCCGAAATGAACGGCGGCTCCACACTCTCGATCGCATCGGACGGTTCGACAACATTTGAGCATCACTATGTCGAGCCTTCACTTGTTCAGTCGGACGCAGTCTGCTGACAGCACTGTGCCGCTCGGTATGATTTCGTCTGAATAAATTCGCCTCTTTCGGTGAATTTATATTACACAAAGCAAAAAAATCAAGCAGAGGAGAAAACAAATGCTTTCAAGAAAACCGCCAATGGGCTTTAACACATGGAACACCTTCGGCGAGAACATCAACGCGGAGCTTATCAAAGAGACAGCCGACAAGATGATCGAGCTTGGACTTCGCGACGCGGGATATGAATATCTCGTCATTGACGACTGCTGGAGCGAAAAGGAACGCGACGCAGCCACCGGAAAGATCGTTCCCGACAGGAGCAAATTTCCCGACGGCATAAAAGCCGTGTCCGATTATGTCCACTCAAAAGGGCTTAAGTTCGGTATGTATTCCTGCGCGGGCATTCGCACATGCGCCGATTATCCCGGAAGCTATGACCATGAGTTTCTTGATGCGCAGACGTTTGCCGAATACGGCGCCGATTTTCTGAAATATGACTATTGCTACAAGCCGCATACTGCGGACGGAATCAAGCTCTACCGCAAAATGGGCATGGCTCTTAAGGCTTGCGGACGCGAGATTCTGTTTTCGGCTTGCAACTGGGGCAGCGACGACGTCAACAAGTGGATTCGTTCAACAGGTGCGCACATGTACCGCTCCACGGGCGACATTTTCGATTCCTTTGCGAGCATGCGTGACATTGCAATGAGCCAGATCGATAATCTTGCTTATTCCGCTCCAGGCTGCTTCAACGATATTGACATGCTCACATGCGGAATGTACGGCAACGGCAACGTTGCGCGCGATACGGAATCAGACATTAAACAGTTTGATGTTGATTATAAGACGGAGTTTTCCCTCTGGTGCATGTTCTCGTCGCCTCTCATGATAGGCTGCGACATCAGAAAGATTAACGATACTACACTTAAGCTTCTCAAAAACAAGACGCTTATCAGAATCAATCAGGATGAGGAGGCGCGCCCCGCTTTTGTCGGTTCGAACCTTTCGGGACACACGCCCACATTTGTTAAACATCTTTCGGACGGTGAATTTGCAGTGCTTTTCACCAACATGGGCGATGAGCGCGACGTCAGATGCGCACTCTATTTCGATGAAATAGGCATTCCCGCTTCGTCCGGCTACGGTCTGCACCTTGTTGACACGTTCACGGGTGAGGATATCGGCTTGAAAAAGGAATTTTACATGATTGAGCTTGAAAAGCACGACAGCCGCATGTTTATCGGCAGACTTGAAAAATAATGGACATTTATTCATATTGCATGAGGTGCGGAAAAAGGCTGACGAACGACGAGGTAGGACTGCATAAAAAGCTTGTCAGCCGCGCCGCAACGGAGTACATGTGTATGGATTGTCTGTGCGATTATTTTTCAATCAGCCGTGAATCTGCACTTGCGATGATTGAGCGCTTTCGAAAAAGCGGCTGTACGCTGTTCGCATCAAAAAGCAGGGACGATTAACGTTTTTGCCGTTTTGCGGAGAAATTGCCGGCTTGGATATAAGCCGTTGTCATTGAAAATCCGCTTACATGCCGCCTGAGAGCTGCCGCGCAGTATTTGTATTTTGTTCTTTATGAAACGGGATCTTTACGGTTCCGTTTCTTTTTGATTTTCCTTAAAACCGGCTATAGAAAAACAGGCAGACGACGGTCAAAAAGGTATCGGAGAAACGGTCAGACACTTTGAAGGAATACGATATCGGCAAATATAATGTTAAAAGAAATGATTTTTAATAATTTGCTTTAATTGTAATGTGCTGCAGAATATTTGTTTGCCGTGACTTCAGAAAATAAAAGTTGTATTATTTTTATAATTATGCTATTATAGAGTGTCAGTAAAAAGCATCGCGGAGGCGATTGAGTTATGGATTATTTTTGCGGTGACTGCGATGTTGCCGTTATAGGGGCGGGGCATGCCGGCATCGAGGCGGCGCTTGCGTCCGCGCGGCTCGGCTGTAAAACGGTTGTTTTTACAGTCAGCCTTGATATGATAGGCAATATGCCGTGTAATCCCTCGATAGGAGGTACGTCAAAGGGACATCTCGTTCGCGAAATCGACGCGCTCGGCGGTGAGATGGGACGTGCCGCCGACAAAAATACGCTCCAGAGCAGAATCCTGAATTTAGGCAAGGGCCCTGCGGTGCACTCGCTCCGCGCACAGATAGACCGCCGCGAATATGCAAAATATATGAAGCATGCGCTTGAAAAACAGGACGGACTTGACCTCGTTCAGGGCGAGATTGTGTCGCTTAAGCGTGATGAAACAGGGGAGTATATCCTAAAAACGAAGCTTGACTGCGTATATCGGGCGAAATGCGCGGTGCTTGCCACGGGCACGTTTCTGCGCGGTAAAATCTATGTCGGAGACAAGAGCTTTTCATCGGGTCCCGACGGCGTTTTCCCTGCTGACGAGCTTTCAGCAAGTCTTATTGAGCTTGGAATACCGCTTCGGCGGTTCAAAACCGGCACGCCGTCACGCGTCAATCGGAGAACGGTTGATTTTTCGGAGCTTGACATTCAGTACGGCGACGAGAGGGTGGTGCCGTTTTCTTTTGACTGCGATAAGCTGCCCGAAAACATTCTTCCGTGCTATGTTACATATACCAACAGCGAGACAAAGCGCATAATCATGGATAATCTGTCCCGCTCTCCGCTTTACGGCGGCAAAATTGAGGGTGTAGGGCCGCGTTACTGCCCAAGCATTGAAGATAAAATGGTGCGTTTTGCGGAAAAAGAGCGCCACCAGATATTTATCGAACCGTGCGGACTTGATACCGAGGAACTGTATTTACAGGGGCTTTCGTCCTCTTTGCCTGTTGATGTGCAGGAGGGGTTCATTCACTCGATAAAGGGACTTGAGCACGCGCACGTCATGCGGAACGCCTACGCCATCGAATATGACTGTGTCGACCCGCAGAGCCTGAAGTCGACGCTTGAATTTATTGATTTGCCGGGGCTTTTCGGCGCCGGACAGTTCAACGGTTCGAGCGGATATGAGGAGGCGGCGGCGCAGGGGCTTGTTGCGGGTATAAATGCGGCTCTTAAGGCGCAGAAAAAAGCTCCGCTTATTCTCGAACGTTCGGGTTCGTACATAGGGACTCTCATCGACGATCTTGTTATAAAGGGCTGCAATGAGCCGTACAGAATGATGACGTCGCGCTCCGAATACAGACTTGTTTTGCGTCAGGATAACGCCGACCTTCGTCTGACTGAGACGGGTTACAAACTCGGACTCATATCACAGAAAAGGTATGACAGGCTTTTGGAAAAGAAGGAGCTTATAAAACATGAACGGGATAGGGTAGAGCATCTTGTGATTGCGCCGAATGACAGCCTGAACGAAGTGCTTGTTTCACGTGAAACATCGCCGCTCACAACCGGCTGCAAAATGGCAGATCTTATCCGCCGTCCGCAGTTAAACTATGAAATTCTTGCGCCGTTTGACAAAACCCGTCCAAATCTTCCCTATGAAATCTTTGAACAGGTCGAAATTGATATCAAATATGAGGGATATATCAGGCGGCAGCATGCGCAAATTGCCGAAATGCACCGTCTTGAGGTAAAGCTCATTCCCGAAGATATCAATTATCACGATGTTGTCAATCTGCGCCTTGAAGCCATTGAGAAGCTGTCAAGGATTCGGCCGCACAATATAGGTCAGGCTTCACGTATTTCGGGAGTCAGTCCTGCGGACATTTCCGTGCTGCTTATTTATCTGGCAAAAATGAAAGGATAATATATGGACGTTGGTTTTATTTCGTGCGAAAAAATGAAAAATATGAGCGAGGAGCTCGGTGTCTCGCTCAACGAAACGGCGATTTTACGGTTTGACCGCTACGCGTCTTGTCTTGTCGAGACGAATAAGGCTGTTAACCTTACCCGAATCACAGAACCCGATGATATAATCGTAAAGCATTTTATTGATTCGCTTGCCGTTTGCAAATATTGCAGCCTTGAGGACGGAATGAAGGTTTGTGATGTCGGCACGGGGGCAGGTTTTCCGGGAGTTCCGCTGCTTATTGCTTATCCCGAACTGAAAATGACGCTGATGGATTCAACAAGAAAAAAACTTGATTTTATTCGCGCCGCAGTCGGAGAACTAAATTTGAAAGCCGAATTTGCGCCTATGCGTGCCGAAGATGCCGCTCGCACGGATCATTTTCGTGAACAGTTTGACGTTGTTACGGCACGTGCCGTGTCGCAATTAAATGTTCTTTGTGAATATTGTGTGCCTCTTGTGAAAAAAGACGGGAGGTTTGTTTCGCTTAAAGGCAAGATAACCGACGAGGAAAAACAAAAAGGCATTCGCGCAGCCGCAAAGCTGGGCGCGAAGTTGGAGAGGGATATAAAGTATTTTCTTCCCGACGGCAGCGAAAGAGAAATGCTTGTTTTTATTAAAACGGAAAAAACGACGAAGATCTATCCGCGTCCGTCCGCTCAAATTTCAAAAAAGCCGCTTTAATTGCAAAAGAAAATTTTATTCGACAGGCAGTTTTCAACCGAATAATTACACGATCCGTGGTATCCTTATAGGCGCAGGGCAAACAAGTCCTGCACCCGGGAGCCGCGGATTTTTTTCGGCTTCCGTGAATTGTTTCACGTGAAACACAGCCTGACGGGCGGCATGGGTTCGAATCCCGTCAGCCTAAACAAAACGAACGGACGTTAAAAATGGGTATCGCGAAAGTAAAAACGGGAGCAAGAATAATACATGTGCCTGTTTCGCTTATCAGAAGCAATCCTTTGCAGCCGAGAATGTATTTTGACGATGAAAGCATAGAGCTTCTCGCTTCGTCGGTAGGCGCAATAGGAATTATCGAGCCGTTGACCGTCTACGAAAACGAGGAACACGGCTACACGCTTCTGTCGGGCGAAAGACGGCTGCGTGCGGCGCAAAAAGCAGGACTCGCACGTGTGCCGTGCATTCTTCTCGATATGGTGACAACAGAGCGCTTTTTTGCGGGACTGGTGCAGGACACGCAGTCAAAAAAACTCAATTTTTTTGAAGAAGCAATGGTAATAGACAAGCTGTGCTCCGTAACGGGGCTTGACTATAACGGAGCCGCCGTCAGACTCGGAATATCGCCCGATGTAATGCAGAGTAAGCTTCGCCTGCTGCGAATCCCGGTCGAAATGCGAAAAACAATAGTAGAAAACGGTCTTACAGAGCGTCATGTTAATATTCTGCTGCGCCTGCCGTCGGACTCCGACAAGGAAACACTTTTGCGCGAGATAGTCACAGGCAGGTTAAACGTCTCGCAGACAGCAAAAAAATGCAGTGAAATACTTGCATGCGGACGGAAAAAGCAGGGAACAGTAATCAGATATTTTTCCGACATTACCGTCTTTGTAAATTCAATCGAAAAGGCTGTTAACACAATGATGTCGAGCGGAATCGGCGCACGCTTCAAGCGCCGCGAAACAGAAAACACGATAGATTTTCTCATAAGCATTCCCAAAAACGGATAAACGGGGAAACCCTTTATCATATACAGCCCATATCTTTCTCTTTCACACCCCACAAAACCGACGGACAAGCGGCTTCACCCGGCTGCCTGTCCGTCGGTTTTTTTTGACATTGACATTTGTGCCGCTCAACGCGAATTTAATCTCTTTTGCTATTGATTTTGCCGTATAAAAGCTTTATAATGTAACTAATATAAAAAAACGGCAAAATAAACCCGGCGAAAGGAGAAAATATGGCAAAGACCGTTTCTGTCCTGAATCAAAAAGGCGGCGTCGGCAAAACGACCTCCGCCGTTAATCTGGCTGCGTGCATAGGCGATGCGGGCAAGCGCGTTCTTCTTGCGGATATCGACCCGCAGGGCAACACGACAAGCGGATTCGGAATTGACAAAAGAAAAACCGAGAGATCGTCATACGACCTTTTGACCGGCAGCGAACCCGCAGAAAACGTGATAATTCACACGGAATTTAAAAACGTCGATATAATACCGTCAAATATGGATCTCGCCGGCGCCGAGCTTGAAATAATCGATAAACCCGGACGCGAAAAGCTGCTTAAAAACGCACTTGCGCCGATTTGGGATAAATACGACTACATTTTTCTCGATTGCCCGCCGTCGCTCGGACTCATCACGCTTAATGCTCTCACGGCATCGGACACGTTTCTTGTGCCGATCCAGTGCGAATACTATGCGCTTGAGGGGCTTTCGCAGCTTATGAGCACCGTCCGTCAGATAAAAAGGCTGTATAATCCCTACATTGAGCTTGAGGGAGTGCTGCTCACGATGTTCGACGGGAGACTTAATCTCACGCAGCAGGTCATGAACGAGGTAAAAAAGTTCTTCCCGAAAAAGGTGTATAAGACCACTGTTCCGCGTAATGTCAGATTGTCGGAAGCGCCGTCGTTCGGTCAGCCGATAATCTATTTTGACCGCTCGTCAAAGGGCGCTGCGGCTTACACGGCGCTTGCGGAGGAATTTTTGTCGAAACAGAACGTGTGAGCGGAAACCCGGATTATTCGACGGGTTGAAATACTGCGACTGCTTATTTTACCGGGCGGTCCGGGGCGAACCGTAATTTTTACGAAAATACATATCAATTTATATAACCCGAAAGGAAAAAATTATGGCAGCAACAAAGAAAAAAGGAGGTCTGGGACGCGGATTTGACTCGCTTTTTCTCGACAATTCCTCCGAGGGTGCGGGAAACGAAGGTACAGTTTCGCTCCCTATCGGCGATATTGAGCCGGACAAGAACCAGCCGCGAACCAATTTTTCCGAAGACGCGATGCTTGAGCTTGAAAACAGCATAAGAGAATACGGTGTGTTACAGCCGCTTCTCGTCCGTCCCATGTCGGACGGAGGCTACATGATAGTTGCGGGCGAACGGCGCTGGAGAGCCGCAAGGCGCGCGGGTCTTTCAGAGGTTCCCGTCATCGTCAAGTCGCTGAGCGACCGTGAAGCCGCGGCAATAGCGCTTATCGAAAATCTGCAGCGTGAAGATCTCGACCCCATAGAACAGGCAAAGGGCATAAAGCGTCTTATGGACGAATTCGGCTTTACGCAGAATGAAACCGGCGAAAAGCTTTCCATGTCGCGCCCCGCGATAGCCAATGCTCTGCGTCTGCTCTCTCTGCCCGGAGATGTTCTCGCTCTCGTGTCGAAAGGGGATCTGTCCGCAGGACACGCCCGCACACTGCTCGGCATAAACGACAAAGCGCTGATTCCGGACGCCGCAAAGAAGGTTATCGACGGCGGACTGTCGGTTCGTCAGACAGAGGCGCTTGTGAAAATGCTGAACAAAGCGCCTGCCCCGCCGAAAAAACCGAAGTCTCGCGATAAGTTCTACGATGAGGTGGAGCTTGCAATAGGCGGCACTCTTGCAAGAAATGTTAAAATTATAAACAAAGGCAAGGGCGGAAAGCTTGAAATCGAGTATTTCGACCGCGAGGATCTTTTGAAGCTTGCAAAGCTGTTTAACGAAGACTGAAAAACCGTAAATAGATAAGGAGAAAACATTATGATAGATATCAAATTTTTGAGAGAAAATCCCGAGGAAGTAAAAGAAAACATCAGAAAAAAGTTTCAGGATTCCAAGCTGCCCCTTGTTGACGAGGTGCTTGCGCTCGATGTCGAGAGCCGTCAAAACAAGCAGAAAGCCGATTCGCTCCGCGCGGAGAGGAATAAGTATTCAAAAGAAATCGGCGCCTTGATGCATCAGGGCAAAAAGGACGAAGCCGAAAAGATGAAGGAGCTTGTCAATGCCCGTTCCGCAGAGCTTGCCGACGCGGAGGAAAAAGAAATCCGTTTGCAGGACAGAATCAGGCAGATAATGATGATTATCCCCAATATCATCGACGATAGCGTCCCGATAGGCAGGGATGACAGCGAAAATGTTGAAGTTGAGCGCTTCGGCGAACCTGTCGTACCCGATTTTGAAATTCCCTATCACACCGATATAATGGAGCGTTTCAACGGCATTGACCTCGATTCCGCCCGCAAGGTTGCAGGCAACGGCTTCTATTATCTCATGGGCGACATAGCGCGCCTTCACTCCGCCGTTATCTCCTACGCGCGTGACTTCATGATCGATCGCGGCTTTACCTACTGCGTGCCGCCGTTCATGATAAGAAGCGACGTCGTTACCGGCGTTATGAGCTTTGCCGAAATGGACGCGATGATGTACAAAATAGAGGGTGAGGATCTTTACCTTATAGGCACGTCCGAGCACTCAATGATAGGCAAATTTATTGATACAATACTTGACGAAAAGGATCTTCCTTACACACTCACGAGCTATTCGCCATGCTTCAGAAAAGAAAAGGGCGCACACGGCATCGAGGAGAGAGGCGTTTACCGCATTCATCAGTTCGAGAAACAGGAGATGATCGTCGTCTGCGACCCGTCCGAGAGCAAAATGTGGTTCGATAAGCTCTGGAAGAATACCGTCGATCTGTTCCGCAGCCTTGACGTGCCCGTCCGCACGCTTGAATGCTGCTCCGGCGACCTTGCCGACCTTAAGGTAAAGAGCGTCGATGTTGAAGCGTGGAGCCCGCGCCA
>OMRJ01000277.1 GCA_900313475.1 uncultured Eubacteriales bacterium
CATATATCTCGATGACGACGAAGCATACGATATATGGACAAAGGAGGTCGGCGTAAAGCCCGACCACATGGTTCGTTTCGGCAAGGAAGACAACTTCTGGGAGCACGGAGCAGGTCCGTGCGGACCTTGCTCTGAGCTTTATTACGACAGAGGCCCGGAGCACGGCTGCGGCAAGCCCGACTGTAAGGTCGGCTGCGACTGCGACAGATACGTTGAGTTTTGGAATCTCGTTTTCACACAGTTTGAAAATGACGGCAACGGCAATTACACACGCTTAAAGCACCCGAACATCGACACCGGCATGGGACTTGAGCGTCTCGCATGCATTGCACAGGGTGTTGACAACCTCTTTGAGGTCGACACGGTAAGAAATATTATGAAGCGTGTGTCAGAGATTGCAAATGTAAAGTATCACGCAGACGAAAAAACCGACATTTCGCTGCGCGTTATTACAGACCATATTCGTTCAACCGCAATGATGATTTCCGACGGCGTAATGCCGTCAAACGAAGGCAGAGGATATGTTCTGCGCCGCCTTTTGAGACGTGCGGCACGCCACGGCAGACTGCTCGGAATTGACAGACCGTTCCTTGCGGAGCTGTGCGAAACGGTAATAGCGGAGAGCGGGAAGGCTTATCCCGCACTTATCGAAAAGCACGATTATATAGTTAAAATAATTGCGGTCGAGGAAGAAAGCTTTAACCGCACGCTTGACGCCGGGCTTAAGCTTCTCGGTGAAATGATAAGTACAGCCGACGGCAGGACTTTAAGCGGAGCGGACGCGTTCAAGTTATCCGACACATTCGGCTTCCCCATCGACCTTACAAAAGAAATTCTCGCCGAAAAAGGTATGGACGTTGACGGGGATGAGTTTAACGCGCTTGTAAAAAAACAGAAGGAAACCGCGCGCAGCGCGCGCAAGGACGCGGGCGCAGACGCATGGAAAGACACGGGCGCAACGCTCAAAGGCATTCCCGCAACAGTGTTCACGGGATATGATTCGCTCAACGGCAACGGAAAGGTTCTTGCAATTCTCAACGAAAGTGCCGAAAAGATCGAAAGCGCATCGGCGGGAGACAATGCCGTGGTCATTCTTGATAAAACACCGTTTTATGCCGAAAGCGGAGGGCAGTCCGGCGACGCGGGAGTTATTATCGGCTGCGGTGTCCGTTTCAACGTAACGGACACGACAAAAAACACAAACGGTCTGTTTTTTCACAGGGGCACCGTTACGGAGGGAGTATTGTCCGCCGGCGACGAAATTCAGACGGCGGTTGACGCCGACAAACGCGCCTCAACAGCAAGGAACCACACCTCGGCACATCTGCTTCAGGCGACGCTCCGCAAAACGTTCGGCAGCCATGTCGAGCAGGCGGGGCAGCTTGTAAACTCCGAAATTATGCGTTTCGATTTTACGCACTTTGAGGCTCTCACAACGGAACAGATTTCAAAAATTGAAAAAGACGTTAACGAAATAATTCTTGAATCGGTAGATGTCATCAGCGAGGAAAAGAGTCTTGCCGAAGCAAAGGAAATGGGCGCAATGGCACTTTTCGGCGAAAAATACGGCGACAGAGTACGCGTTGTAAATATCGGCGGATATTCGCTTGAGCTTTGCGGCGGCACACACGTCAAATACACCGGTGAGATAGGCATGTTCAAGATTATTTCCGAATCGTCGGTCGCATCGGGCGTCAGAAGAATCGAAGCGGTAACGGGCATGAACGCGCTTAAGTATGTCAACCGTGCGCTCTCAAACGCGTCCGCGGCAGCGGCTGTGCTCAAATGCGGAACGGTTGAGGGGCTTCCCGAAAAGGCGGCTGCCGTCATTTCCGAGCTTAAAGGTGCAGAAAAGGAAATCGAAAAGCTTAAAGGTGAAATCGCCGCGCGAAAGGCAGACGAGCTGTTTACCGCCGTCGGCGAATTCAACGGCATCACCGTTAAAACCGCCGATATGGGTGAAGCGGATGCCAACGCGCTTCGCACAATGCTCGACTCCGCAAAGGACGATTCGTCCGTCACGGTGGTTGCAGGCAGAAACACCGAAAAAGGCACGTGCTCATTCGCATGCTCATGCGGCAAAAACGCCGTTGCAAAGGGCGCTCACGCGGGCAATATCGTTCGTGAGGTCGCAAAGGCAGCAGGCGGCGCCGGCGGCGGCAAACCCGATTCCGCTATGGCGGGCGGCAGGGATATTTCAAAAATACCCGACGCTCTCAATGCCGTTAAGGACATCGTATCTGCGCTCATAGGCTGACGGGCGGGCGGAGAGACGGATCCCGTCAGTCTAAAGTAATACAAAACAGGGCAAAACCGCCGAAAAGGTTTGCCGCGAAGAAAAACAACATCAGAAAGGAGCTTTTTCATGGACTGCGTTTTCTGTGCAATCATAAACGGAGAAATCCCGTCGTCAAAGGTTTATGAGGATGACACGATAGTTGCGTTTAAGGATCTCTCGCCTCAGGCACCCGTACACATTCTCGTTATACCCAAACAGCATATAAAGTGGGGCTATGACGTAACGCCCGAAAACAGCGCCGTTGTTGCCCATATCTTTGAGACAATACCCAAAATTGCAAAGGAGCAGGGACTTGACAACGGCTATCGCGTAGTTAACAACTGCGGCGAAAGTGCCGGACAGTCAGTGCTGCATCTGCATTTTCATCTGCTCGGAGGCAGGGACTTTACGTGGCCGCCCGGTTAAATCGTCTGCGGCTGCGGTAACCCCCGCCGCTTAACCCTTCCGTTGTTCCTCGTCTCGGCAAAAAGTCACGCCGCGCCTCCGCTGCTCGTTTGCAGCCGCTCTCGCGACGCTCAGCCGTGCCACAGACTTTTTACCGTTACGAAAATACAATGTTTTTTCGTCTTACTTGAAGCACGGCGATACTTGTACCGAGCAAACGGTACACAGCGGTTGGCGGTTTTTATATAACAAATATAAAACAGTAACGCGGCAGCTCCGGCTGTCGCGTTAATTCTATGCCTGTTCGTCCGTAAAATCCGGTTTTACGATTCTCTTTTTTTCTGTAACACTTTCTGCACATCGGCGTATGATGCTATTGAAAGGTGCGAAAGGAGGTAAGCGAATGTTCCTCGGAAACAACAACTATTGGATCCTTTTCATTATCCTCATTCTTGTTCTCACCGATAACGGCTGCGGCTGCAACAACGGTTGCAACAACAACGGCTGCGGCTGCGGTTGCGGTAACTAAATGAATAATCCCCGTGCGCCTGCGAAAAAGCTTGCGTCACGGGGATTTTTTTTGCTGTCGCGTTCGTTTTTACTCTCGCTGCAGCGATTTACTTTTGATTTTTGTTTCTGATAATTTTCATCGTAGTGGTTTTCGGAAACTCCTCATCGCGCGTTCTGATTATCGCAACCTGCTTATAATCCGCAAGAGTTTTGTTAACCTCCGCAACGTCAGCCTTCAGACGCTGCTTTGCATCGGGATACTCTTCCTCGTCAAGATAAAACTCGCCTACTATCCTGCCGTTTTCGCCGTAGCAAATAACCTCTTTGACATACTCGATTTTCTGGAGATGTATTTCGATTTCTTCCGGTGAAACATTTTTACCGTTGGAAAGAATGATAAGGTTCTTTTTACGTCCGGTAAAGAAAATATATCCGTCCTTGTCGATGTAACCGTAGTCGCCCGTTTTGAGCCACTCGCCGTCAAATGCCTCCGCCGTGGAAACGGGATCGTTGTAGTAGCCTATCATAATATTATCGCCCTTGACATAAAGCTCGCCGATACCGTTTGCATCCGGCTCATGTACCGTTACCTCACAGCATTCAATAGGCAGTCCTACACTTCCCATGCGGTAGTTATACATTCTTGTTATGGCTACGCACGGCGAGCACTCCGTGAGTCCGTAGCCGGTGATGATCGGAATGCCTATGTCGTGCATAAACTCCTCGATTTCGGGATTAAGATATGCACCGGAACAAATAATATAATGAAGATTGCCGCCTAAGCTCTCATGTATTTCGGAGAACATTTCACGTCTCATGTCAATGCCGCTCAACATAAAATTTCGGCTCGTCTTAATTCCGTTCATCAGCTTCTCGTAGCTGCCGTTGCGTTTTGCCTTCGAGATGATGGCATTGTAAATCATTTCAACGATGAGCGGTACCGCCGCAAACTGATAGGGCTTGTATTTTTTTATGTCATTATAAACATGGCGGAGATTTGTGCATATGTAGCCCCATTTCAGCCGCACAAGGCTTGCGAAAAGACCTGACGCCCAAGCATATGTGTGATTAAGCGGCAGAAAGCCGATTGCATTTTCTCCCGTAAGAGCATGACATGACGCATTGAGGTCGGTCATTATGGACTTATGCGTGAGCATTACGCCCTTTGTCTTTCCGGTTGTGCCGGAGGTGTAACAGATGCACGCCAAATCTTCGGGCGCGACAGGAACGTCATGGTACGCTTTAAGATATTTTTCGTCGGCACTTTCGCCTTCATTAAGGAATTTTTCATAATCCTTTATCGCGAACCACTGCTTAACAGCCACGCCGGGAGTTTTTTTGATAATATCGACCTTTTCGGCATTTTCTTCGCTATAGAATACTGCCTCGCATCCGCACTCCGCATACTGCCACGCGATTTCGTTTGCCGGCAGACGCGGATCGGACGGAATTATGATACATCCGTCAACAGCAAGCGAATAATAAATAACATGCCATTCATAAGAATTTTCTCCGAGAATGGATACCTTGGAGTTTTTTCCTATTCCGTGCAGCTGCAAAAAGGCACCGAGTTTGTTTTCCTCCTCGTGCACTTCTCTGAAAGTACGCTCGTATTGATTTTCATTTTCGTCCTCCCAGATAAACTGGCAGTTATCGCCGCCTCGCTCCGCCCCAGAATACACAAGCTCCTTTAAGGTGCTCTGCGGGGGAAATTCGTCGTAATACTCTCTTATAAGCATTTTTTTATCCTCCGTCGCTCAGTTCATTCCTACCGCCTTCGCAAGGTCGGTGACGGTGCGGAGCTGACGGATATTGATGCTGTCCATGTCAATCTTATTTGTTCTGCAAAGATCTTCAACAAGACATGCCATGTCAAATGAAGACAAACCGCAGTCGGTCTTAAGAAGTGAATCACCGGTTATTGCGCAATCCGGTTCAACATATTCAAGAATTTTGCCGATAAGTTTATCCATTGTCTGATTCTCCTTTTTCAATCAAAGCTTTATTTCGTCAAGAACTTCCTTCACCGTGACGTTGGGATTTTTGGCGCCCATGAGTGTTGCCGTAATCATTTTTTCATGAAGCAGAGCGACGTCCTCCGCCGCGCCGTCCTCATCAAGCTTATATTCCCAAATAACGTCAAAGCCGTTGTCGGAGCATCTGTGTTTAATTGTAAGGTAAAGGTTCTGCATTGAGAAATTATTATTATACCATATACCGACTGCCGAGCGTTTAACTTCATCACTTTCATACGGCAGCTCGATAGGCGCATGATATGAAAATGTCAGGCTGTCATATGTCTGTCCGAGAGACGCGTTTTTAACCGAATATTTGAGATAGATCCATTTGAGAACATCGTAATTGCAATGGCGGTAAACCAAATCTCTCGAAGCCTCAATAATCTCGGTAGCCTCTTTATATGTTTTTGCCTCGTCGACAATGGAACGAACCGAATACATGTGCCATCTGTTGCCGCCCCCTTTTTTCTCAAGAAGCGTCGAGCGGCGTGCAAGCATAAGCTTGAAGCTTACGTCCTCCTGATTGTCGTTAAACGCCGAAAGC
>OMRJ01000212.1 GCA_900313475.1 uncultured Eubacteriales bacterium
AAATGAGGTGACGAAATGGAAAGAGCGGACAGAGAACTTGCATTTATGCTTCGTTATGAAAACATCGCGTGGTTTTCCGACGGTAAAGTAAAAATACTTGACAGGCGTGTTTATCCGCGCAAGCAGGAATTTGTCATCTGTGAAAATTATCATGAGGTAATACAGGCACTTCGCGATATGGTCACACAAAGTGCAGGACCGTACACTGCCGCAGCTTCGGCAATGGCGCTTGCCGCTTTTGAGTGCAAAAACATGAGCGGAGAAAAGCAACGCAAATATTTGCAAAAAGCCGCTGTTGAAATTGCAAATGCGCGTCCCACTACGGCAAAACGAATGGGACTTATAACGTCAGGCTGCCTTGATACAGCTTTTAAGGCGATGGATAAGGGCGAAAACATAAGCGACGCAATTATGGATTATACCGTAAAAATAAATAACATGCGGTACAATAAAGTTTATAAAATGGCGCAGTATCTCGCAGATATGATTCCCGCGCACGGTGCGGTTATGACGCAGTGCTTCGGCGAGACGATAGTCGGACAGCTTTGCAGGGCGCTTAAAGAACAGGGAAAAGACGGTGTGCGTTTTTTCTGCCCCGAAACACGGCCGTATTTTCAAGGGGCGAGGCTTACTGCGACGGTTTGCTGCGACATGGGAATGGATGTTGCCGTAATTACCGATAATATGCCCGCGTTTGTCATGAAAAAAGAAAAGGTCGATGTTTTTACCTCCGCCGCCGACGCAATTTGCATGGACGGTCATGTCGTAAATAAAGTCGGTACTTTTCAGATTGCAATTGCTGCAAAATATAATAGACTGCCGTATTTTGTGACGGGAGCGCCCGATAAAGTTCACCCGACGGTCGATACGGTCACCATAGAAATGCGCGATCCGAAATTTTCTTTACAGGCAATGGGTGTCAAAACGGCAGCCGACGGTGTAAAAGGCTATTATCCTGCTTTTGATATTACTCCTCCCGAACTTGTGAGCGGCGTTGTTACAGACACGGGAATATACACGCCGTATGATCTTGAGCGGTACTATACCGACGGAAATATGGGCGAATATGAGATGGTTATTTAACAAAGGAACGGTTTTATTATGATCAGACTTATCCCGCAGCCGCTTTCGGTGACTGAAAATACAGGTGCGTTTGTAAAGGCATCCGACTTTACCGTGACAAGAAAAACGCTTTCTGTAAAACAGTGTGATGAAAGCTATTCGCTTTACATAAAAGCAGACGGAATTACGATTTGCGCGTCATCGGAAAAGGGCTTTTTCTATGCGGAAAAAACGCTTGAGCAGATCATTTCGTTTTACGGCGACTTGATTCCCGTCTGCACGGTAAACGATTCGCCGCGATTTGAGTACCGCGGATTTATGATTGACTGTGCGCGACACATGTTTTCGGTTGATGAGCTTAAAAAAATGATAGACGTTGCGGCGTCGTTGAAATTCAACCGTTTTCACTGGCATCTTGCCGATGACCAGGGATTCAGAATAGAGCTGAAATGCTATCCGGAGCTCACGCGTCTCGGAAGTGTCCGTGCCGGCGACAGGTTCGGCAAGAATCTGCAGTCCGATAAACCTTACGGTGGTTTTTATACTCAAAAAGAAATATCGGAAATTGTAGATTTTTGTCGCAAACGATTTATTGATGTTATTCCGGAGCTTGATGTGCCGGGGCATTCCTCCGCGCTTTTGCACGTTTTTCCCGAACTCGGATGCGGCGGAAAAAACGTCAGTGTGAAAATGTCAAACGGTATTTTCAAGGATGTTTTGTGTGTCGGAGAAGAAAAGACGGAGACTGTAATCAGAAATATTGTTTCGGAGCTTTGCGAGCTTTTCCCCGGCGAATATTTTCATATCGGCGGTGATGAGGTTCCGCGTGATAACTGGAAAAACTGTCCGAAATGCCGCAGCCTTGCCGAGAGCGCCGGAATACACGACCTCGACGGTCTGCAGCAGCTTTTTATCAATTCTGTTGCAGCTTTTTTGCAGGAAAAAGGGAAGACGGTCATCGGTTGGAATGAATGCTTAAAGGGAGGCAAACTGAACGGCGGCATGGTCATCGAACGTTGGCTTGACCCGAAAGGACTTGCCGTTAAGGCGGCAAATAACGGCAGAATAATCATTGCCGCACCGCTGAAGCCATACTATGCCGACTACCCTTATGCAATTTATTCCCTTAAAAAAGTATATTTGTACGAGCCTACCGATATCAAAGGTTTAACCGAAAGCGGCAAAGAAAATGTGCTCGGAACAGAATCCCCGATCTGGACCGAGTTTATAAACAGCTGTGCTTCACTCGAAGCCCATTGTTTTCCTCGTTGGTTCGCGGTTGCCGAATCGGCATGGAGTATTCCCGAAAATAAAAGCTATCGCGAATTTGCGTCTGCGTCCGTAAAGCTTTGCGAAGCACTCCATTCCCGCGGAATTAACTGCACTCTGCCGTCAGGGTGGAATCCGACAGGGATTAAAAGGCTGTGTGAAAGTGCTGCATTTCTTTCCAATTTCTCGACAACAGGTAAGTAATTTATTGATATTCGGAAAATACCGTCGGCGCGGGTCGGCGGTTTTTTTGTAACACAAGGCAATAATCGGAATAAAATGTCGGTGAGGGGAGGCGCGAACGCCGAACCAATAAAAGCAAAGGAGACATTTTATGAGCACAGCAAGAACGGCGGGTGCGGACAGCCTGATATTCGGCGCCGTTACCCCGCTGCCCGAATCGCCGCAGCCTACAATGGCATATGTGCCGTTTCAGATAGATAAAGAAATGTACGACGAATGTGAAGCGCTTTCGCGCGGCTCTCTTTTTAAGGTGCTTGACAAACCTTTTTGCAGAGGGTGTCTTAAATGAGCAAAAAAGATAAGCTTTTGAGATCTCTTTCCGCTGCGCAGTTTGCGTTGTGGGAACTGCATCTTTATCTCGACACACACCCTGCGGATTTGACGGCTGTTTCAATGCATTCGCAGTATGAACTGAAATTCAATAATCTTAAAACCGAGTACGAGGAGCTGTACGGTCCGCTCACACCTGCGATGGGCGAGGGCGTCGAATGGCTCAAAAACCCGTGGCCCTGGGATACGGAAGGATATGATGACTGATGTGGGCTTATGAAAAAAAACTGCAGTACCCTGTGAAAATTAAAAATCCGAACCCCAAGCTTGCACAGATAATTATCTCGCAGTACGGCGGCCCCGACGGCGAGCTCGGTGCTTCGCTTCGCTATCTCTCACAGCGCTTTTCAATGCCATATCCCGAATTAAAAGGACTTTTGACCGATATAGGCACTGAAGAACTTGGGCACTTGGAAATGATCGGAGCGATTGTTTATCAGCTTACTCGCAATCTTACCGTTGAGCAGATAAAGCAGTCGGGATTTGACACATATTTTGTGGATCACACGACCGGTATTTATCCCGTCGCGGCATCCGGAGCGCCGTTTAATGCGACATGTTTTGCATCAAAGGGTGATGTTATAACCGATCTGCACGAAAACCTTGCAGCGGAGCAAAAGGCAAGGACAACGTATGACAATATTTTGCGTATGACGGATGACCCCGATGTGGCGGACGCGATAAAGTTTTTGCGCGAGAGGGAAGTAGTTCATTATCAGCGCTTCGGCGAGGGACTTCGCCTTGCTACCGATAAGCTCAATGCAAAGAATTTCTATGCATGCAATCCCTCTTTTGATAAGAATTGCGGGAAATAAAACCGTATTTTTATAAAAGCAAAATACAAAGACGTGTGCCGTGCGAGTTGGCTTGTACGGCACACACCTGAATTATTATTGTTACAAATGATAAGTGATGCGGCGGATAATCCCGATTTGTTGTTTCAAGATCGGCATTTTGCTTAATATAGATAGTAAAAATATTTTTTTATCCTGCCGAGTATAATGACTTGCAGCATTCTGTTAGCCAAATGCAAAAAAATAGATATGTTTTTTGCAAAATCGAACGACATATATTATGTTAAACAGAAACAGCAATCAGACAACGGATGTAAATTCTCTGACGGTGTTGTAACTTGCAGTTTTGTTCCTTGCCCGTATCCCTGCGGGCGAGGGACTTTTTTGTGTATTTCGGTATTTTTTCATAAAGTTTTTCTTACGTTTTTACAGATAAAAAAATCAAAAAAAAGATACATTTCTCTTGTTTTATATAACGTTGTCGTGTATAATTATTTTTATTGTAAAATGTAAGAAAAATGTACAGCCGCAAGGCCTGTCGGCAGAAAGGCAGAAGTTATGAGAATTGTTATTAAAGTCGGCACTTCAACCCTTGCACATTCAACGGGACGTCTTAACATTCGACGCGTTGAGGAGCTTGTTAAGGTATTAAGTGACTTGAAAAACAGCGGAAATGAAGTTATTCTCGTGTCCTCCGGTGCAATCGGAATGGGGGCGGGAAAGCTGAATATGAAGGAAAAACCGTCGGATATCCCGTCAAAACAGGCGGCTGCGGCGGTCGGGCAGTGTGAGCTGATGTACACTTATGACAAGCTGTTTTCGGAATATAATCACACCGTTGCACAGCTTCTTATGACAGGTGAGGACTTTAACGTTGAAAACCGTCATACAAATTTCAGCAACACAATGAACAGGCTTCTGGAATTGGATGTTCTGCCCGTTATAAACGAAAACGATACGGTTGCCACGGATGAAATAAAGGTCGGCGATAACGACACGCTTTCGGCGCTTGTCGCCGTCACCGTCGGAGCGGATCTGCTTATTTTGCTGTCGGATATCGACGGTCTGTATACCGCCGACCCGCACAAAGATCCCGATGCGGTGCTTATTCCCGAAATACATGAGCTAACGGACAGCATTATGGCTCTCGGCGGAGATGCAGGCAGTTCACTCGGAACGGGCGGAATGAAAACAAAGCTTCATGCCGCACGTCTTTGCGTTGAGAGCGGATGCGATATGATAATTGCTAACGGCGCCGCACCGTCACTGCTCTATGATATATGTGACGGCAAAGCCGTCGGCACAAGATTTATTGCCGGAGGAAAATAAAATGAAGACAACACAGGAGATTTTGAAAACTGCGAAAGAAGCGTCAAAGAAAATATCTCTCCTCACAACGCAGATGAAAAACGACGCGCTTACGGCAATGGCGGACGAGATTGAAGCGGAAACGAATCTTATTATGGAGGCTAATAATGCCGATGTTGAAGATGCGCGCGAAAAGCTCAACAGTGTGATGATCGACCGCCTTTCTCTTTCTCCGGAGCGCATCAAAGGCATGGCGGACGGAATACGCGATGTGGTGAAGCTGCCCGATCCCGCAGGAAAAATTCTCAAAACCGTTATACGTCCGAACGGACTTGTAATTAAAAAGGTTTCGGTTGCAATGGGAGTTGTTGCGATGATTTACGAATCACGCCCGAATGTAACCTCCGATGCTGCGGCGTTGAGTCTTAAAAGCGGAAACGTTTGTGTGCTGCGTTCGGGAAAAGAAGCGATCCGCAGTTCAACGGCAATCGTTAAAGCGATGAAAAACGGTCTGAAAAAGGTAGGACTTTCGGAAGACCTGATAAATCTTATCGAAGATACCTCTCGAAATTCGGCAAACGAGCTTATGACTGCGGTCGGCTATGTCGACCTGCTTATTCCGCGCGGAGGGGCGGGGTTGATTGCCTCTTGCGTTGCAAATGCGAAAATTCCGTGTATTCAGACAGGCACCGGTATCTGTCATGTCTTTGTCGATGAATCGGCGGATTTTGACATGGCGTTGAATATAATTGAGAATGCAAAAACGAGCAGACCGTCGGTTTGCAATGCCGAGGAGGTGCTGCTTGTACACAAAAGTATTGCCGAGAAGTTTTTGCCGGCGCTTAAGAAACGTCTTGTCTCCGACAGAGAGCGTGACGGTAAAGTCCCTGTTGAGCTTCGTCTATGCGAGAGGGCGGCGAAAATTATCGACGGAACACCCGCAGGTGAGAAAGATTTCGATACCGAGTTTTTGAACTATATCCTTGCGGTCAAAATTGTGGATGATGTCCATGCGGCAATAGAGCATATCGGACTGCATTCCACTCACCACAGTGACGCGATAATAACCGAGAATAAAGAAAATGCGGAGCTTTTCACTGCAATAACAGACAGCGCTGCGGTGTATGTAAATGCGTCAACACGGTATACCGACGGCGGTGAATTCGGACTCGGCTGCGAGATAGGCATTTCCACGCAGAAGCTTCACGCGAGAGGTCCCATGGGGCTTGAAGAACTGACAACATATAAATATGTCGTTGAAGGCAACGGACAGATCAGGTGATTATGATGAAATATAAATTCGGTTTTATAGGCTGCGGAAATATGGGCGGAGCGCTCTGCACCGCAGTGGCAAAAAAAGAATCCGACGCAGCTATCTGTGTCTGCGACGGAGTAAAAGAAAAAACGGATGCCCTTTGCGCACGTTTCTCAAATCTAACGGCGGTTTCTCTGACGGAGCTTATTGCCGAGTCGGAATATGTTTTTCTCGGCGTTAAACCGCAGTCGTTGCCGGGATTGTTTGACAGTATAAAAAAGGATCTTGCAAACAGACGTGACATTGTTTTTATAACAATGGCAGCGGGGAAGTCCATCGCGGACATCGAAGCGCTTTGCGGATTTGAGCCTGCGATTATCAGAATTATGCCGAACACCCCCGTGTCTGTCGGCAAAGGCGTGATTCTTTTTGACCGCAACGCTAAAGTCGGAGAAAAAGAGCTTGCCGATTTCAGGAACGCACTTTCGGACGCAGGTGTGCTTTGCCCGATCCCCGAAGCGAAGATCGACGCGGCAGGCGCCGTTTCGGGCTGCGGTCCCGCTTTTGTCTACATGTTTATAGAAGCGCTTGCCGACGGCGCCGTCCTTTGCGGTATTCCGCGCAGCGACGCGCTGCTTTATGCAGCGGCAACTATAGAAGGCGCGGCAAGGCTTGCAATAGAGAGCGGAGAACATCCCGAAAAATTGAAGGACAATGTCTGCAGCCCCGGCGGCACTACGATCGCAGGGGTAAAAGCGCTTGAGGATGCAGGTTTCAGGGCAGCTGCGATAAATGCGGTCGAAGCCGCATATGAAAAAACGCTTAAGCTTAAATAAGTTCAACCGATCGAAAAAAAGCATCGAAAGAATTTTCATTCTGACGATGCTTTTTAATTATGCATTTTTTATGAATTTATCGTAAAGCGCTACCGGGTCATCAAGGTCGACCGCTATTCTCAAAATATACCGTGCGTCGGTGACGGTTACATCACCGCTCATGTCAATATCGGCTGCGACGGCTTGCAGGGGTGTCATAGTGTCAAGCCCTACGGCGCTTCTCAATGCGTTTCGCGCGTCCGAAACGGCAACGGACTCCTTGCTCTCCGTGTCACCGTAAACCGTCGTAAACACTATGTTTTGCGAGCAGGTTTTGCACCATACCTGAACGGAAACGGTTCCGTCGTATTCATTCGGACGGATAGGATTATATTTGCCGTCAAAGTTGTGATATGTTTTTGGCGCGTATTCCGTGCGGACCGTTTTGCCGCATGTTGAACATGAAAACGTTTTTTCACCGTCAGAGGCGCACGTTGCGGTGGTCGCTGTGTTATTTGTGTTGTGTGAGATCGGAGAAGTAATCCTTGTTGCGGAAATTTTTCCGCATGAAACGCATGTGTCCGTTTCAACCCCCGATTTTGTGCATGACGGTAAAATTTCGGTCTTTTTCACCGAGGTATGAGCGCATGTATCTTTATAATAATATGATACCGT
Organism: uncultured Eubacteriales bacterium; assembly: GCA_900313475.1. Taxonomy (GTDB): domain Bacteria; phylum Bacillota; class Clostridia; order Oscillospirales; family Acutalibacteraceae; genus RUG806. The sequence goes on from OMRJ01000212.1 coordinate 7,752, forward strand.
CATAACTGTCTTGCAGTTTTTGCAGTATGTAAGCTTTACGCCGCCGCTTGTTTCGCATGCTTCGGCATATGTTATGCCGTATACCGATTTTTCACTTGCGGAGTGCAGATAACTCTTCTGACTTGACGATAATCTGTCGCCTGCTTTTATGTCCGTGTCAACAAGCGATACGAACTGTGTCGACCTGCTGTGGGACGAAAAAGACGGCTGAATAACTTCCGTCACAAGAGTTTTGCCGCAGCCGCTGTCGGTGCAGACTTTAACGCGTTCTCCCGCTTCGCTGCAGGTCGCCTGCTTCTTTACCCGCCAGTCCGATGCGGTATGATCGCCGTATGTTTCTTTATCTTCGCCGCCGGGCTTTGAGGGATTTTCGTTTTGTCCTTCCGAAATAATTTTGGGAAAGTTCATATAGCAGCGGCTTATATCAAGTCTGTACGGATAGCCGTCAAGCTCGCCTTTGTCGGTGTATTGCCACATGTGATATGTGCCGTCGTATCCGCAGGAGGTGTCCCAATGTGCAATCCACACGGCGCGTCCGCTGAAAACGGACGGGCTTAAAACCGTGCGTGTGTAGTCAAGGCTGCAATAGATTCCGGGATAATACCCCGCGGCTTTGACGGTGCTGCAAAAAGTGTTTACGACCGAATCGCAATCAACGCCGGGTTGACGGTGCTGTCGGTCATCAAGGTAATCTTCAATATCAATGAACACAGGCATTAAAAGCCTGCAGTTGTTTGCCTTTAAAGTGTCAACTACAAAATTTGCTTCTTCGCGTGCCTCGTCTGCATTGAGCGCATAGCTGAAAAAATATACGCCTACAAAAAGCCCTGCGGCGACGGCACCGTTGTAATGTGTCATAAAGCTGTCGTCACTGTAAATTGTTCGCGGCTCCAAAACACCTCGTCCGCCGATTCGGATTATTACACCCTTGACACCTGAGGCTTTCAGTGCGTTCCAGTCAAAATACTCGGGTCTTTGAAATTTCGAGATGTCGATAACAGTCCAGTCAACCTTCATTTCACTCGGAATTTCCGGGTTAACGGGTCGATCGTCTATTTTGTCGCAGTAATCAATACAGACCCATGCGTCTCTGCCTTTGTATGTTATTTTGCCCCAGTTTCTGCCGCCGGCAAAGACTGTTTCGGTGACGCAGATTCTCGTATTGCCCGAAATGCTGCCGATTGATGCGTAATCGGTGCTTGGGTCGCTTCGTACATTAAGCGTTGTGTTCGCCTTTACCTTGTAATTGTATGTAACGGTGTCCGCCGAAGCCGGAACAGCGATCCCGATGAGCATTATTGCGGAGAGCAGAAGGCATAAAAGGCGTTTTAAAGATCTTTGCATTTTATTCATTCCTTAGCGCGATTTGTTATGGTATGCTTTCAGTATATCAAATTCGCGCGGTTTTGTAAAGTACCGACAAAATTTTACAGCAGTTCTATTTCTTTCATGAGGGTATCGAAAAGCTCGGCTTCGGGAACCTTGCGTACAATCTGCCCTTTCTTAAACAGCAGTCCTTCACCGTTGCCGCCCGCAATTCCGATATCTGCTTCTTTTGCCTCTCCCGGACCGTTTACGATACATCCCATTACGGCGACGGTGATGTTTTTGTCACAGCCGCGCAAAGCGTTTTCAACCTTTTCTGCAAGTCCGATAAGGTCGATCTTAGTTCTTCCGCACGTAGGACATGCGACAAGATTTGCGCCGTGAGCGCGAACACCGACAGCCTTCAGAATGTCATATCCCGCATATACCTCGTTTACCGGAGGTGCCGTAAGCGAGACGCGGAGAGTGTCTCCGATTCCGTCAACAAGCAGGCTTCCGAGCCCTGCGGCGGACTTTATCAGCCCCATTCGCAGTGTTCCGGCTTCCGTAACACCTATGTGCAGAGGATAGTCGCACTGCTGCGACATAAGCCTGTATGCAGCGACGGTTTTTCGGACATCGGAGGATTTAAGGGAGATTACTATATCGTCAAAATCAAATTTTCGAAGCAGTCCGACGTGATACATTGCGCTTTCGACAAGTGCTTCGGGTGTCGGTGAACCGTGTTTTTCAAGAATGTGCTTTTCGACCGAACCTGAATTTACGCCTATTCTTATAGGTACGCCTTTGAGACGGCATGCATCTGCGACAGCTTTTACTTTTTCGTCGCTTCCGATGTTGCCGGGGTTAATTCGTATTTTATCGGCGCCGGCAGCAAGTGCTTCAAGTGCCATTTTGTAATCAAAATGGATGTCGGCAACGATAGGCATCGTACAGTTTTCTTTTAAAGACGCTATGGTTTTTACAGCAGTCATATCCGGAACCGTAGCACGAATTATTTCACAGCCGGCGTTTTCAAGCTCCTTCGCCTGTTTAACTGCCGCCTTACTGTCGCCCGACGGAGTGTTGAGCATGCTCTGAACACGGATCGGTTCGCCGCCGCCAATCAAAAACCTGCCTATTCTTACTTTTTTTCTGCTGCCCATTTTTTTACTTCCTCACGAGATTTACGATGTCGTTGAATGATATCAGTACCATAAGTCCGAGCAGCAGAATAAGCCCTGCGGCGTGGACAACGGCTTCAAATTTCTTCGGCACCGGTTTGCGGAAAATGCCTTCTATAACTATAAAAAACAGTCTGC
>OMRJ01000210.1 GCA_900313475.1 uncultured Eubacteriales bacterium
CCGCAGATTATAACACCGTCCGCGCCGCGCTGAAAAGCACGCAGCACAAACATGGGGTTAACTCTGCACGAGCACGGGACACGGATTATTTTAACGTCTGCGGGATAACTCAAACGATTGTTTCCCGCAAGGTCGGCACCCGCATACGAACACCAGTTGCAGCAGAAAGCAACAATAAGAGGTTTATAACCGTTTACCTGCATATCGCATCCACCTCCGCAAGAATTTGTTTGTTAAGGAAGCCCTTGAGATCCATTGCGCCGGACATACACGCGACGGTGCACGCGCCGCATCCCTGACAAACTGCCTCGTTAACCGACGCTACACGGCGAACCTTTACGGTTCTGTCCGGCATTTTGAATTCTTTATCTATATAAGTTATCGCGCCGTACGGGCATACTTTTTCGCATGTTGAGCATCCGTTGCACATCAATTCATCCGAATGAGCAACACAAGGGTTGCCTTTCAGTTTATCCTTCACGAGAAGTCCTATGACCTTTGACGCTGCCGCTCCCGCCTGCGAAACCGTTTCGGGAATGTCCTTCGGCCCCTGACAGGTACCGGAGAGGAACACGCCTGCCGTGGGACTTTCAACGGGGCGAAGCTTCGGATGCGCCTCGGTGAAGAAATCATTCGTATCCATGCTTGCGGTGAGCATTGTTGCAAGCGGACGCGCCGATTTGTCGGGTTCTATAGCTGCGGCAAGAACCACAAGGTCGGCGTCAATGTGAATCTGCCTGCCGTAGATAAGGTCGCTGCCCCGTACTTTAAGCTTTTTACCCTCCGGCGCGACCTTTCCGACCATGCCTTTTATGTAGTGAACGCCGTATTCCTCTACGGCGCGGCGGTAGAACTCGTCAAAGTTCTTGCCGGGTGTGCGCACGTCGATGTAGAAAACGTAAACCTCGGTATCGGGGTATTTGTCGCGAATAAGCATAGCGTGCTTTGCGGTGTACATGCAGCAGATTTTAGAGCAATACTCTTTACCCTTTTCGGCGCATGCGGCGCAGCGTGAGCCGACACACTGCACAAACACTATCGTATGCGGATGTTCACCGTCCGACGGACGCAGGAGCGTGCCGCCGGTCGGCCCCGCGGCGTTCATAAGACGTTCAAGCTCAAGGCTCGTGATAACGTCTTTTGACTGTGAATACGCAAACTCGTCGAACTTCTCCATGGAAATGGGATTAAAGCCCGTTGCGACCACTATCGCGCCGTATTTTTCTTTAATAAACTCGTCCTTTGCGTTGTAGTCAATGGCGCCGGCGGTACACACTTTTTCGCAAAGTCCGCACTTGCCGGTTTTAAGCTTTATGCAGTAGCTCGGATCGATTGTCGCGACCTTCGGCACAGCCTGCGCAAACGGAATATACACCGCATGACGGTTATCCATGCCGAGGTTAAACTCGTTGGGCACCTTTTTCTGTGGGCACTTTTCGGTGCAGATTCCGCAGCCGGTGCATATGTCCTCTTTTACGTAACGAGCCTTGCGCTTTATCGTAACCTCGAAATTGCCGACAAATCCGCCGACCTCGGTCACTTCGGAATATGAATAAATTTTGATGTTTTCGTTTTGAGCGGCATCGACCATTTTCGGAGTAAGAATACATGCCGCGCAGTCGAGCGTGGGAAATGTCTTGTCAAGCTGCGCCATTTTTCCGCCGATAGTCGGCTTCGTCTCTACGATGTCAACGGGAAATCCCGCATCCGCAATGTCGAGAGCCGTTTGGATACCGGCAATACCGCCGCCGATAACAAGCGCGCGCTTTGTAACGGGACTTTCGCCGGGGGTAAGAGGAGTGTTTAGGTTGACCTTTGCAACAGCGGCCTTTGCGAGAATGACAGCTTTCTGCGTGCCTGTGAGCATATCCTTATGAACCCACGAGCACTGCTCCCTTATGTTCGCAATCTCAACCATGTAGGGGTTAAGTCCTGCCGCGGCAGCCGTTTTGCGGAAAGTGGCTTCGTGCATTCTCGGCGAGCATGAGCAGACGACGATGCCCGAAAGCTTATTTTCGGCAACGGCGTTCTTTATAAGATCCTGTCCCGCCTGTGAACACATATACTGATAGTCGGTGGAGAAAACGACGCCGGGTTCTTTTTTAATCGCCTCGGCAACAGCTTTAACATCGACCGTACCTGCAATGTTCGTGCCGCAGTGGCACACAAATACACCGATTCTTTGCATACTGTTTTCTCCTTTTTACTTTGAATATTTGCGCAGTGCGCTCATAAGAGCCTGTTGCGGCATATCGGGGTCGAGCTTTGCGGGAATGTCGTTTGAAGTCATTCGGTCCCTTTCCTTTTGACGGATAACGGCAAGGCGCACCGCTTCAATTATCTTCGCAGGCTCCACACCGCGCGGACAGCGGTCAACACACGCAAAGCACGACAGGCATTTATAAACGGATTCCGATTTCATAAGCGTCTCGATATCGCCCGTTTCGACCATATAGACAAACTGATGCGGATGATATTCCATCTCGTCATACGACGGGCATGTGCCGGAGCATTTTCCGCAGCGCATGCACTTAAGCGGATTTACTCCGCTTGTACGAAGTATCTGCTCTTTAAGCAGTTCTTTTTTATCGGACATCGTTATCCTCCTTTATTCCGAGAGCCTCGGCAAGAAGCTCTGTGAAATATACAACGGGTATTTCGTCCGTGTTCTTTTCGAGATTGTATTTGCAGAGAGGGCACGCGGTGACGGCACAATCCGCCCCG
>OMRJ01000209.1 GCA_900313475.1 uncultured Eubacteriales bacterium
AACCGCTTTGTAACCGACAGCAGACAATTTTTGAGCAATTTTCGTTTTTTGAGGTGCAGGCTTGCCGGCGCAAGTCAAGACGAAAAGTGCCGAAAAGGGGCACTGACGGGCGACATGGGTTCGAATCCCGTCAGCCTGAAAAGAAAACCGCATTTTTCAATGCGGCTTCTCTTATCTCGGAGCCGTTTCGGGCTGCCGACAAATATTTGATTTTGAAAAGCAAATAGTTTCGCTTTATTTTGCGAAGTCGAAGGCTCGGCTTTCGCGGATGATGTGTACCTTGATCTGTCCGGGATATTCAAGCTCGTCCTCAATTTTTTTGGCAATATCACGGGCAAGGATTACCATTTTGTCGTCGCTGACCGCTTCGGGACGAACCATTATGCGGACTTCGCGTCCCGCCTGAATTGCAAATGTGCGTTCAACGCCGTCAAACGATTTGGATATTTCTTCGAGTTGCTCAAGACGCTTGATGTAGTTCTGAAGATTTTCTCTGCGAGCGCCGGGTCGGGCTGCGGACACTGCATCCGCCGCCTGAACGAGCACCGCAACAATCGTCTTCGCTTCGACGTCGCCGTGGTGCGCTTCGATTGCGTGGATAACTTCTTCTTTTTCTTTGTATTTTCTCGCGTATTCGACGCCGAGAGCAATGTGCGTGCCCTCCATTTCGTGGTCAAGCGCCTTTCCGATATCGTGGAGAAGACCGGCACGCTTCGCAAGCTTGACATCCGCGCCGATTTCCGACGCCATAAGTCCCGCAAGATAAGACACCTCAAGGGAGTGATTGAGCACGTTCTGACCGTAGCTCGTACGGTATTTAAGGCGGCCGAGAAGCTTGACAAGCTCGCCGTTTATGCCGTTGACACCGGCTTCGATTACTGCCCTTTCGCCTGCCTGCTTTATGGAAACGTCGACCTCACGCTTTGCTTTTTCATACATTTCCTCAATGCGCGCGGGGTGTATTCTTCCGTCGGCAATAAGCTTTTCGATTGTAAGTCTCGCGACCTCGCGGCGGATCGGGTCAAAGCTTGAAACCGTGATTGCTTCGGGGGTGTCGTCAATAATAAGGTCGACTCCCGTAATATTTTCGAGGGTTCTGATGTTTCTGCCCTCACGTCCGATAATGCGTCCCTTCATCTCGTCGTTGGGAAGATCGACGATGGACACCGTTGCCTCCGCCACATGGTCGGCGGCACATCTCTGGATGGCGTTGCCGATGATTTCTTTCGCGATTGTGTCGGCTTCATCCTTTGTGCGCTGCTTATACTCAAGTATTCTGACGGCTTTCTCATGGTCGAGGTCGCCCTCAAGCTGTTTGAGCATGTAGTCCTTTGCCTGTTCTTTGGTGAAGCCGGAGATTTTCTCCAAAAGGTCAAACTGGCTCTTCTTGAGTGCGTCAACCTCCTTGAGACGTGCGTCGGCCTCCTGCTGACGCTTGGTTATTGCGTTTTCTTTCTTTTCAAGCGCGTCAAGTTTTTTGTCAAGCGATTCTTCTTTTTGAATAAGACGGCGCTCCGAGCGCTGTACCTCGGCGCGGCGTTCCTTGATTTCCTTTTCGTTTTCGGTGCGCTCACGGTGGATTTCGTCTTTTGCTTCGATCAGCACTTCACGCTTTTTGGCTTCCGCTGCCGTTAAAGCGTTGCTCACGATGCGTTTTGCTTCTTCCGTGGCGTCCCCGATGGCTTTTTCTGCAACTTTTTTACGGTGAATGCCGCCGAGAATAAAGCCTATTACAGCCGCGGCAGCTGCAACAACGACGGCGGCGACAATTGTAATTATCAAGGTTTTGTCCATTCAATGCACCTCCCTGTTCAAATTTTTTTATTTAGATTGTGTTCCGTCCGGGACACAGAAAAAATAGTAATAATGCTTAAATAATCGCGAAATTTATTTAAAAGGCTTGTTATTTTTTCATGCGCTCGGCTTGCATAACAGCAATACCGAAATAAATGCACGAAAAACACACCTGTGCATTATCCCATATATTTTATAATTATTAAAGGAAAATGTCAAGTAGTCGGCTTGCATTTTTTTGCGCGCGCGTAAACCCTTTCTTTTTTTGACGGAAGTTTTATTGTTTTACGCCGTGCAGAGTCGGGTCTGTCCGCTTTGCTTCGGTTCGACAGAGAAACGTAATAAAAAAACAACGGGAAAGCCCTGACGTGCGGCATCAGCCGGGCACGGGCAATCCCGTTTTTTTTGTGTTATTTTGTAAAAGTCAGTTTAACCGCAAATGTGCAGCCGGGAGGGAAAACATCGGGTGCCGTGATTTCGGCGCATATTGCGTCGGCATATTTTCGCGCAAGGTACAGACCCATTCCGGTTGCCTTTTTGCGGTTGGGACAGTTGCCCGTGAAGCCCTTGTCAAAGATAAAAGGCAAGTCTTCCGTGCGGACGCCCTCGCCGTTGTTCGCGGCTGTAAGTGTAATTTCGGTGTCTTGTTCATGCAAAATGAAAACAATCCTGCCGTCGGTTTGCGAACAGTATTTTACCGCATTGCTCATGAGCAGCGACAGAATAAACAGTAAAATACGGCGATCCGCCGTAACGGACGCGTCGTTCTGCGGCAGAGTGACGACAATTTTGCGTGACGAAATAAACGGCTCGAAGTCCTCAACGGTTTGCTCCAGACAAGAACCTATTTTTATGTTTTCAAAATTTATGTCCGGGTGAGGCGCATTCAGGCGCGAATAATAAAGTATTTGCTCGGTGCTTTCGCCTATAGAGTGAAAAATCGCCTTCAGGCGGTTGTTCACATCTGCCGACATTTCGTCCGCGCGGTTGTCGGTGAGCAGCGACGCGGCGGCAAGCGGTGTTTTGACCTCATGCACCCATTCCTCGATATATTCACGGTAATCGTCGGCTTCGCCGGACAGCTCAACGGCGCGTTTACCCCGTTCGGAGTATTTTTGCGCGGCAAGACAGAGACGGTCGGCAAAACCGCCGCCGAGAACCCTGTCGACTTCAAGAGCGGTCTTTTCGCTCATATTCACGGCAAATTCCCCGAGTGCGAGGTCAAGCTTTTTTCGACGGCGTTGTTCCGCAAAGCATCCGACCGCAAATGCCAGAGCGGATGCAAGCAGAATGTATGCCGTCAGCTTCGGTGTTTTTTCCGGCGACAGCAGGAACATTGTAAAGATGAAAGCGGCATCCGATACCGCAAAGGCAAATGCCCACGGTGCCGCACGAGTAAATATTTTTTTCAAGAGCATTCCCCCGGTCGCGGTTCGTTTTTTTGACAAGGCTTTTCACTGCTCGGTGCAAGGCTTTGCGATGTAGCCTTCCGAACGGATGTTTACAATTTCGACAGGCGTGTCTATAACGGCAAGATTTTTGCGCAGACGGGTTATATTTACGCGAAGAATATTTTCGTCCACAAAATCCCGCGTTCCCCACACCTCCGCAAATATTTCGTCGGCAGATGCGGGGAAAGGATATTTTTTCATCAAAACAGACAAAATTCTGCCTTCCGTTTCGGGCAATACGACTGAACCGGACGGAGACGTCAGATTAAAGCTGTCGCAGTCGAGGCGTGTTTTCCCGAGTTTAATCTCGTTTCTCATTCCCGAATAAAGCTCTGTCAGGCGTTTTGCGCGGGCAAGGAGACGCGCGGCGGGACACGGCTTTGTGAGAAAATCGTCCGCTCCCAGGCCGAGCGCGGTCAGCTCGTCGTTCAGCGTGTCGCGTGCGGTGAGAACAAGCACGGGAAACTGCTTTGTGCCGTGAATTTCGGATATAAGGCTGTATCCGCTTCTTCCCGGCAGCCCTACATCGACCACGGCAAGTGCGGGCGGCTCGACGGCAAGCGCCGTTAATGCGCTTTCGGCGTCGGCAAAACCGCGGGCATCGTATCCCGCTTTAATAAACGTGCGCAAAAGCTCATCGCGCAGAAAAGCATCGTCTTCAATCACAGAAACAATCATAGCTTTCTCCGAAATTATATTATTTGGCGAGTCTTTTAATTAGTATTTACCGGACTGCTCTGCGTTGTTTTCGTCATAAAGAGCCGTTATTTCATGCTTCGCAGTACGTTTTACAACGTATGTGTAAAGACACTCAAACAGCACAAATGCAGCTCCGGCAGCTGCGCTGATTGCAAAAACCGCGCCCGCAGGCACACCGAACGGAATCTTGGAAAAACTCGAAAATACAGATATTACCGCGAAAACGCCGCTTATAACGGATACACTCAAAACAAGCGTAAAGTAACCGTTTATTTGTGTTGCGACACTTCCGATGATGTCGTCGGCGCTTGCCCCGAGACGTGAAAGTGTCACATATCGCTGTCTTGACTCACGCTGCATTATTAAATATTTCATTCCTATAACAGTGTTTGAAATGAGAAGAAACAGCACTCCGATGTAAACAGAGAGATAACCTGTCGTCACCGAATAAAACAGATTGCGTCCGATTCCGGATAAATAAGAATCGTATTCGAGTCCCGATTTTTTGATGATGCTCTCCGCGTCGTATATCGCATTCATAAGTCCCTTTGCATTGACGGTATCGTCTTTAAGCGAAATATTTTTACAAAACGGACGGTTGTTGAACGCAAGCGAAAAATACACGCTGTCAGGCACAACAAGCGCCGAAAAAAGCGTAATCGAACGATCCGCAACCGCCTTGTCGCAAAAAAGTTCCGGCAAAAGAGCGGTATTTTTTCCGTTCACAACGATATTCACTCCTTTTTCGAGCACTTTTTCAATATCATTTCCGAGGGTGCTGTTCCCGCGCTCGCCGACAAGGTCGCTGTACATTGCCGCTTCGTTTTCTTTAAGCGCAAGCGGCTGTTTTCCCATTGCCGTGCGCAATGCGTTATATGACGACAGCGCGATTACATACTCGCAGAACCACGACGACTGTCCGTCGTAAAATTTGAGAAAATCCGAATAATCCGGAATTCTGTCTCTGCGGATTTGTGATAGATACATATCGTATGATGTCTTTGTAACGCTTTTTAATTCAGGCTCATTGAGAACGCTCTCAACGGCGGCTTCATCACCGAAAAGAGAAAAATCGACCGAGCGCTTCTCGGTTTTCTGTGTTAAACCGACCGATGCGCCGTATGAAAGGCTTGCAAACGAGGCGAGCAGCAAAAGCGACGCTATTGCGAGGTTTTTATGCTGCCCCGTCACGTTTTCCTGAAGCTGACGCGCGTTGAATACGGCAAGTCCCGTTTTTGAAAACGTCTTTTTTGAAATTCTTTTCCCTATTATTCCGCCGAGCCCGCGAAAAACGAGAAATGTCCCGCAAACACCGGACACAACGAGCAGCTCCGTTGCGCCGAATTCAATTTTCGGGAGAAAAAACAACCCGTTGACATACGCGGCACACAGTAATAGAATGCCGCAAATAAAGCACACTGTGCTTTCTCTGCGTGACGGAATTTTTTGATTTTTACGAACGGGCGGCTGCAGCAGCGCGGCAGGTTCGGTATCGGCAAGCGATATGCATGTTGCCGCAGTCGAAAGAAGCTGAACCGCAGTTACGCCGACGGCGGTTAAAATCAGCGCGTACGGAGAAAAAGCGAAACGGTGTTCTATGATTCCCATCCCGGCAAACCGCGCAGTCGCAAGACTTATCGTTTCGGTAAGGAAAAGCGAAACGGGAATGCCTATCAGAAGTGAAATTATGCTGCTGATGACTGTCTCTCCGAACAGCCTTAAAAACAGACGGCTGCGTGACATGCCCATGAGCAGATATATTCCGAACTCCCGGCGGCGCGTCTGCGCACGGTATTTATAGGCAAAGAGGACGAGGAAAAACATCAGAAACAGCGAAAAAGCATATACAATCGGAAGCAGCATAAGGACTTTATTTACTGCGTCGCTCTCGATTTCGGCAAGAAATCGCATTACATCCATCTCACCGAGTGACAGAAGGAAGTAAAATGCAACAACCGCGACAGTGAGCGATGTAAAGAAAAGCGAGTTGTCGCCGCCTGTGCCGACGGCGGCTTTGCGAAACGCATTTTTCTTAAAGAACATTTGCGCTGCCTCCTCCCATCTGTGCGGTAACGGCGGTTATGCGCGCAAAGAATGAGTCGCGAGCCTCACCCTCGCCGCGGCGCAGCTCGTGAAAAAGCTTTCCGTCACGAATAAAAAGAATGCGTGAGCAGTAGGCAGCCGCAGCCGCGTCATGCGTGACCGCCGTAACGGTAACTCCGTGCTCGCGGTTCACAAACGCAAGCTTGTCGAGCAGAATTTTTGAATTTTTACTGTCAAGAGCGCCGGTCGGCTCATCGGCAAGCAGAATATCCGGTGAGGTTATGAGTGCACGCACGGCGGCTGTGCGCTGTTTCTGACCGCCCGACAATTCGGACGGAAATTTGTCAAGGTCGTCCGTAATGCCGAACTCTTTCGCAAGCGCTTCTATGTCGCCGTTTGCATCAGCGGCGCTGCGACCGTGCAGCGAGAGCGGGAGAGCTATGTTTTCACGCGCCGTAAGGTTGTCCAACAGCTCAAACTGCTGAAAAAGATAGCCGATTCTTTTCCCGCGGTACTCTGCAAGCTCTTTGCCGCTCAGTGTTGAAATATCTTTGCCGCAGAGCAGAATTTTGCCCGAAGTGGGCACTGTTGCGGTGGCTATGCAGTTGAGAAGCGTCGATTTGCCCGAACCGCTTGCTCCCATGATGCCGAGAAATTCACCGCGAAGCACGTCAAAGGTCACTCCGCACAGCGCATGAGATGCGGCGTCGCCCTTGCCGTATGTTTTTTTCAGGTCGATTATTTGCAAAACTTTTTCACAGGTCATAAAAAAACCTCCCGATTTTCGATTGCGGGCACGGCAGGTCACTCCCTGCAGCCCACAACCTGATTATAACATCGGGAGGATTTTATTTGCCACTTACACTGTTTGTAATTGTCGGTACACGGCAAAAACGGGAGATTCGCATTGTGCGCACCGAATGCCGCTTGCCGTTAATTTTCGGTTTCACCGTCCGTATTAAAATTTGATTTGACAAAATCAAATATCTTCGACGTGTCACGCGTGTAGAGCGTGCACGGAACATCGGTGAGCGTGCCGTCCTCGTCGAAAAGGCATGTGGCGATTCCCGCGTTTGCGCCCGAGCCGACGTCTATCGAGCGGTCGCCGAGCATCATGCACTCGTCGGGGTTGAGCGCGAAGTTCTTGATTATGTATATCACCGCGTCAGGTGCGGGTTTCAGCGGGAAATTCATTTCACTCGTGACAAATTCCGTAAAATATTTGTCCAAGCCGTGTTTTTTGAGATACCGCACCGCAACGCGGTCACGGTGGGTGAACAGAAAGCTTTTGCCGCCGTGCTCCGAAATAAAACGAAGCGTTTCGGGAATAAACGGGTAGGGAAGTCCCTCCGGCGGAAACGAAATGTCGTTTTCAAGCTCATAGAATTCGCGTTTTGTCGCTTCGTCCGTCTTGTAAAAATCAAATGCATCCCACATCGTAATTTTAAAAAGGCGGTAGGCTTCGTCACCGTCTATCTCAATTCCCCTGCGGCGGTAAGTTTCGACAAAGCATGTCAATGTGTGCGGATATGTGTCAAAAAGCATGCCGTCAAAATCCCAAATATAGTTTTTTATTGCCATTTTCTATTCTCCGTCAAAAATTTCAAGCGCAATGTAATGCTTGCCGTCACGCATGACCGGCGTTAGTTTCGGGAAACATGCATACTCGTCTTCCAATTCGGCAATGACGTCCGTAACATTCTCGTCGCCGACCGCGAAATAGAGAACGGTCGAATTTTCTTTGTTTTCGGTTATTTCCGGAAATCTCATGGTGTGTAAAAATCCTTTCACGGTGTTTTTGTGTAAAATGTCAGATAATTGTTCTTACCCAAACCTTTTTCTTTACAAGTATAAGCCCTATTATCATTTTTATACTTTCGAGTGCCTGAATAATGGGATATACCGCGTGAATGTCGAGGTGTGCCTTGTAATAAAGCAAAAATGCAAGCGGAATCGACAGTCCCCACAGTACGCCGGAGTCGAAAAGCATCGTGACGATCGTTTTGCCGCCGCTGCGCAGAGTGAAAAAGGTTGCGTTTGTCAGCGCAAATACCGGTGTGATGAGAGCGCAGGTTCTTATAAAATATGTTGCAAGCTGCTTTGATTGTTCGCCCGTCTTGTAAAAGGAGGTTATTTTTCCTCCGAGGAAAAACATTGCGATCCCGACAACGACGCTGACCGTGAAGGAGAATGCAATAAGCTTCCTCACCGTGTCAACGGCTTCCTTGTGCTTGTCCGCGCCCAGCAGCTTGCCGGAGATTATTCCGATGCTGACACCGAGCGACATAAAAGCAATATTGAAAAGATTTGTAACGGTGGACGATATGCTGACGCCCGCAACGACCGAAAGCCCGTGCAGTGAATATGCGATGTTCAGCACTGTCATTCCGCCCGCCCAGAAAATTTCATTGAATAAAAACGGAAGGCCTTTTAAGCTGAAAGCCGAAAAAAGCTCTCCCGGAATCGAAAATCCGCGGAACAGTCCTTTTATGTAAGTGAATTTGCCGCGCCGTGCAAAAGTGTAGATTATGAGAACGGCACACTCGACGTATCGCGACATAACCGTTGCGATTGCCGCGCCCCTGACTCCCAGCTCCGGAAAACCGCATTTTCCGAAAATGAGAAACCAGTTAAACGTGCAGTTGACCGCGACTGCGCACATGCCCGCTATCATCGGCATCAAGGTGTCACCCGTCTCGCGCAGGGTTCCCGAAAATGCGTTTGCAACGGCAAACGGGAAAAGACCCCACAGCATCACGGCGAGATATTCGCGTCCGAATACGAGAGTCTGCGCAATGTCCGCGCCCGGCTCAACGTCGTGCAGGAAAAGCGAGATAAACCGGTCGCCGCAGAAGGTCAGAAGCAGAGCGGCAGCCGCAAACAGTGCGGTGACGACGAGCAGCTTGTATCTGACTGTATACCGCATGCCCTTCTCGTCGCTTTTGCCGTAAAACTGCGCGGTGAAAATGCCCACGCCGCCCATTGCGCCGAAAACCGCAAGATTATAGACAAAAAGAATCTGATTGACTATCGACACACCCGACATCGGTTCGGTACCCAACGCGCCGACCATCAGATTGTCGAGCATGCTTACAAAGTTTGTAATAAAATTTTGCAGCATTATCGGTATTGCAACCGTAAATGTCATTTTGTAAAAGTTTTTGTCGCCTATGTAATTTTTCAAAGTCATTATATCTGTGTTTTCTCCGTGTTTTTTAAATCCTCATTTTTTTGTGTAGAGTACATGCTCATACGGCGGATCGCCGTCGTAAACATCGAGTGTCTGCCTGTTCCACTTCGTTTTGTCAAACTCAGGGAAGAAAGTGTCCGCATCGGGAGCGGAAAACTGTGCTTCGGTGAGGTAAAGCCTGTCCGCCGCAGGCAAAAACTCCGAATAAATAAGCCCACCGCCGATTACAAATGCTTCCTCGGCACCCGTGCTTTCGGCAGCGTCCGCTGCTGCTTTCAACGACGTGACAACAAGCGCTTTTTCCGCAATATAATTGCTGTCCGACGTTATAATTATGTTGAGTCTGCCCGGCAGCGCAGACGGAAGCGACTCGAAGGTTTTTCGCCCCATTATGACAGGCTTGCCCATTGTGACGCGCTTAAAAAACGGCAGATCCCCCGGCAGACGGCGGATAAGATCGCCGTTTTTGCCTATTTCAAGATTTTTGCCGACCGCGGCAATAAGAGAAAGAATCATATTTTTTTCTCCGGATTATTTTACTGTGCTATCGGAAATACAAGCTTACCCATGTGCTTATAGTCTATAAGCTTGACGTCTTTGCAGTCGCGTGACGAATCAAAGTCAAAGAAGTCGGTCACTTCGGGGTTAAGCCAGAGCTTCGGTGCGGGCAGTGAGCCGTTTTCGTCAAAACGGCGTATCTGTTCCTTGACAGCCTCGATTTGATTTACATAAATGTGTGCGTCCTTGATGCTCCAGTCGACCGTTCCGGCTTTATAGCCCGTCACCTGTGCGAGCATGGAGAGCAGAACGGCATACTGCGTCACATTGAACGGCAGCCCGAGCGGAACATCGCAGCTGCGCTGATGTACCCAAAGATTCAGTCTGCCGTCGGTAACATCCCATTCCGTGCTCCAAACGCACGACGGCAGAACCGCCGTTTTCAGATATTCGTTCTGCCACAGCGACATTATCATTCGGCGGTCTTCGGGGTTGTTTTTGAGCTTGTCGATAAGCTCGCCCGTCAGGTTGTATTTTTTTACTATCCAACCGTAGGCTGTGCCTATCGTGTGCGCCCACTCCTTGCCGAATTCTTTTTTGACACGGGTCTTTACGAGATTTCCGTTTCCGTCGGGCAGCATCTGCTCGGCGTTCCAGAAGCCGTCCCCGTCGATTTCCCACTCGTCCCAGATGTGCACGTTTCGCTCCCGAAGCCAGCGGACGTCGTTCGACTGTGCCTGATAGAACCACAGCATTTCAAGCACCGCCTGACGAATAAACAACTGTTTTGTTGTGAGAACAGGAAATTCCTCGCTTAAGTCAAAGTGAAAATACGCCTGCGGAACCTTAACCGTGTCGATACCTGTCCGGTTGTGTACGCGCGTTCCCTCGTTGAGTATTCTCTTGCACAGAGCAAGATACATTTCATCCCATTTTGCCATAAATTACTCCTGTTTTATATTTCTTTCCGTCTCTTTAAGCTGCATCTGCCGCAAGACTTTGTGTGCCGTATTGCCGTATTAGTCTCTTTTTTCGGTTTCTTTAATCCATTTTACCGTATCGCGCAGACTTTCGTCAAGCGGACGCGGTGCATAGCCGAGCTCTTTTGCCGCTTTCTCATATGAGAAGTTGCAGTTTGAGCAAAGCTTTCTGACGGCATAGCGTGTGAACAGCGGCGTTTTTTTCGCAGCCTTGTAATAGACCTCCATGATCGGAGCGGCAATATCTATAATCGTTTTGCCGAGTTTGATTTTCGGAGGCTTATTGCCGCATGCGGCGGCGAGCTTTCTTATAAAATCGTCGACGGTGCAGGACTGATTGCAGAGGATGTACACACTTCCGGGGGCGCCCTTGTCGCCTGCCGCCACCGTGCCCTTTGCTACGTCGCGCACATCTACGAAGTTATATCCGCCGAAGGTCATTGTTATCGGGAATTTGCCGCTTGAAAACATTCTTATCATACTGCCGACGCTTGAAACCTTGAAATCGTAAGGTCCCATGCAGGCGCTCGGCTGGCAGACCACCGTTTCAAGTCCGTCCCTGCCGTTTTCGTCGAGAACAAACTGTGTTGCCTCGGCTTTTGTTTTTGCGTACGCGCCCTCAAGCCTGTCGGGTTCATATTTATATATTTCGGTCATCTTCTGATTGTCGGGAAGCGGAATATACGTGTCGACACTGCCCATATACACAAGGCGTTTTACGCCGCAGGCATGGCAGGCTTTGACAACGTTTTTTGTTCCGTTGACATTGATTTTGTAAACAAAATCTTCATTTCCGGGCTTGATTTCAACGCAACCGGCAATATGGTATACAATCTCGCAGCCCTCAAAAGCTTTGACAAGGCTGTCATAGTCCGTAATGTCGCCCTTGACCTTTTCGCATAAAAGCCCGTCAAAAATGCCCGGATCCTTGCGTAAAAGAATGCGGACATCTCTGTCATCGTAGTTCTGCAGTTCCTTGAGTATCGCGTAGCCGACGTGTCCCGTCGCCCCCGTGAGACATACTTTTTTCTTTTCCATAAAAAGCATCCCTTTCAATTCGGTTTTGAGGCGAAAAAAATCGGTTTTTTTACGTCTCTGTATTTCATCGCCGTTGCCGGCGAAGCATTCAGCAAGTTAAAATAAATGTCAGGTCATTGACGTTTGTTCCGGTGGGACCCGTAACTGTCAACGCGTTTCCGGCACGCAGTGCGTTGTAGGAATCATTGTTATTCAATGCCTTTTCGGGGCTTACTCCCGCCTCGCGCACAGCATTCGCAGTGCTTCCGTCGGCAATGCCGCCCGCAGCGTCGGTGGGGCCGTCGGTGCCGTCGCTTCCTACGGACGCGAACAGAATATTCCTTTCTCCGTCAAGCCTCAGCGCGGCATACAGCGCCATCTCCTGATTGCGTCCGCCCAAGCCGTCGCCGTTTACGGTCACGGTAGTTTCTCCGCCGTATATAAAGCAGCGTTTTTTTCCGTCGCGCTTTTTCAGCGCCGCGGAAATCACATTTTCAGCCGCGTCGCGCGCTTCTCCGGTGAGAGGCTTGCCGCATACTTCGGTGATGTAACCGAGCCTTTCGGCTTCTTGAGCGGCAGACGCGCACAGCCGTGTAACGTCTCCGACGAATATGTAGCCGCCGTCGTTTACAGGCATATCGGCGTCCTTTTTAAGCGCGTCAAAAAAATAAGACGGCTCGTCGTAAAGATACTTTTCGGCAACTTTCATCACCGTCCCGTCCGTTGCTTCGTCGCGAACGGTGATGCCCGAGCCTATTGTGCTTTTATCGTTTGAGAGCACGTCGGAAAGCGCGAGCGTTATCACCTTTGCGGGGAAGCAGTGCTCCGCAAGCCGTCCGCCCTTTATCAGGGAGAGACGGCGGCGGATTGCGTTTATCTCCTTAATGTCCGCGCCGCGCCTCAGCAGCTTGCCGGTGATTGTCTGCTGCTGCGAAAGAGGCAAAATGCTTTTTTCCGCAAGCGCGCTCGCTCCGCCCGAAAGCAGGACAAGCACCGTGTCGTTTTCACCGACGCCGTCAGCGATTTGAAGTGCGCGTTCCGCTGCTTTAACGCTGTTTTTGTCGCTTATCGGGTGCGCTGCCTCGATGATTTCAAAGTGTATCGGTTTAAAGCTTCCGGTGTGACCGTATTTTG
>OMRJ01000230.1 GCA_900313475.1 uncultured Eubacteriales bacterium
CGAATACATCCGAAAGACAATTCTTGAAGCCGATATGATCTATACACCGGGCGGCAACCTTAAATTCTTAATGGACACATGGCGCAAAAGAAATGTTGTCGGACTTATGCATAAGGCATATGAAAACGGAACAGTCATCGCGGGCAATTCGTCGGGAGCTATGTGCTGGTTTCACTTCGGCTGGGATGACTGCGGCATAGACGGGAAGCATATGTTCATCGAGGGTGTTGATCTGTTCCCCTACTGTCTGTGTCCGCATTTTCAGAATGAGAAATGGCATAAATTCACGGAGCATGTTTCCGAGCAGGAATACGACGGGTTAGGCATTGACGATTCGACCGCACTTGTTTTCAATAACGGCAGAGTAAGCGTCATAAAAAACGATCCGAAGCCCGAAAACTCCGCATATATAATGCGTGCATCGAACAATTATGAGCTTGAAGACCTCGGCGCGATCGAGGGAGATTTTATTCTGTAACAAACGCTTTTTAAAATTATCCCGTCTGCTTTTTCGGCAAACGGGATGCTTTTTTGTTATTTCACGCTGAAAAGCGTTTCGCCGTATGACGGATAAGGCCAATATGACGCATCTGTTTTTGTCTCCGTCTCGTCGATGAGAATGCGAAGCTCCGTCATGCACGGGATAAGCTTTTCTTTGCAGAAAACGGCAGTAGCAGTACTGTCGGCGCAGTCGCTCTCAGCCGCAATGAGTTCTTCAAGCTCCGTCTTTTTTGCATATATTGCGCCGGTCAGCTCCGATAATTCACGTACAACCGTTTCTTCGTAGCGGCAGTCGGCAGACGGGAGAAGCGCCTTTTTTGCAAGCGCTTCATCTGAAAGCTCACCCGTAAATTTTGCGACGGAAGGCAAAATGTCTTTATTAACCATATCAAGCATGGTGAGAGATTCAATGCCGATCATTTTACAGTAATTTTCGGTAAGAATTTCATATCTCGCATGAAGCTCGGCTTCGGAATAAACGCGATGCCGTGTAAAAAGATCAACATTCTTTTCTTTTACAAGATACGGCAGGCAGTCGGGTGTGGTACGCAGATTCAACAAACCTCGCTTTTCTGCGTCAAAGAGCCACGCTTCGTCGTAGCCGTTGCCGTTGAAAATAATACGCTTATGCTCTGAAATCACACGCTTGATGAGAGAGTGCAATGCCGATTCAAGGTCAGCAGCGCTTTCAAGCTCATCCGCAAATTGACGCAGTTCCTCCGCAACGCTTGTGTTAAGCACAACATTTGCTTCCGACACCGAATCGGAGGAACCGAGCATACGGAATTCAAATTTATTTCCGGTAAACGCAAAAGGCGAGGTGCGGTTTCTGTCGGTTGTATCCTTGGGGAATTTCGGCAGCGTGTGAACCCCGACGCGTAAAAGCTCCTTTTCCTTTCCGCCGTAAGGTGTGTCTGTTTCGATGGCATGGAGGATGTCGGTCAATTCCGTCCCGAGGAATATTGAGACGATAGCAGGCGGTGCCTCCTGCGCACCGAGACGGTGATCGTTGCCGGCGGACGCGACACTTACGCGCAAAATATCCTGATAATCATCCACAGCTTTTATAACTGCGCAAAGGAAAAGTAAAAACTGCGCATTTTCTGCGGGTGTGTCACCGGGATACAGCAAATTGATTCCTGTGTCGGTTGCAAGCGCCCAATTGTTATGCTTGCCGCTTCCGTTAACTCCCGCAAAAGGTTTCTCATGGAGCAGACAAACCATATTATGCTTACGCGCTATTTTCTGCATCAGCTCCATTGTGAGCTGATTGTGATCGGCTGCGATATTTGCCGTCTCAAAAACGGGAGCAAGCTCATGCTGTGCGGGGGCGACCTCGTTGTGCTCGGTTTTTGCAGGAATACCGAGACGCCATAACGCTTCGTCAAGCTCTGTCATAAAAGCTTGCACACGCGGTTTTATAGCACCGAAATAATGGTCGCTTAATTCCTGACCTTTCGGCGCACGCGCACCTATCAGGGTTCGTCCGGAATATATAAGGTCTTTTCGCGCTTCAAATGCGGATTTGTCAATAAGAAAATACTCCTGTTCCGCTCCGACGGTCACATCGACGCGTGAAACATCCTCGTTGCCGAACAGCCGAAGCACACGAAGTGCCTGACGGTTGAGCGTCTCCATTGAGCGAAGCAGCGGTGTTTTTTTGTCGAGAGCATGTCCGCCGTAGGAGCAGAATGCAGTGGGAATACACAGAACGCCGTCTTTAATAAAAGCGTACGACGTAGCGTCCCATGCGGTATATCCGCGAGCCTCAAATGTTGCGCGAAGTCCGCCCGACGGGAAGGAGGACGCGTCGGGCTCTCCCTGTATAAGCTCCTTGCCTGAAAATTCCATTATCACCCTGCCGCTTCCGTCGGGAGTGACAAAGCTGTCATGTTTTTCTGCGGTTATACCCGTCATCGGCTGGAACCAGTGCGTGAAATGGGTTGCGCCTTTTTCAATTGCCCAATCCTTCATCGCATTCGCAACGATATTTGCAACCCCGATTTCAAGGTGTTTACCCTGTTTTATCGTTTTTTGAAGCTGTTTATACGTGTCATGCGGCAATCTCTCACGCATAACGCCGTCGCCGAATACATCGCGTCCGAAATAGTCACTGACTTTATTCATATGACAAGCCCTCATTATTCTGAAAAGTAAATAAGAAACGGGGCAACGACGTCGGTCGCGCCCCATTGCAATCTATTTCATTTTATATGTGACAGCAAAAAAAGTCAAGCATTTTTTTATTTTGATTTTATCTGCTGTTGAACAATATTCGATTATTTATCATCCTCCGGAACAATAAGTCCGTATCCGCCGTCATCTCTGCGGTAAACAACCGATACCGTATTATCGGCACTGTTGCGAAAAACATAAAACAGATGCCCGAGCATGTTCATCTGCAATATCGCTTCGTCGACAGACTGCGGCTTAACGGGAATAACCTTTGTGCGGACAAGTTCAAATTCTTTTTCTTCCTCGACCTCGCCTGCAATAAGATCATCAAACGCGCCTTCTCTTAAGCGTTTTTCGACTTTGGTCTTATTCTTCCTCATTTGACGGATAAGAAGATCAACGCATTCGTCAAGAGCGTCATTCATATTTTCCGCTCTTGCCTGTGCACGGAATATCATTCCGTCGTTAAAGACCGTTATTTCGACCGATTGAGAGTTCTTTTCAACGGTTGCAGTTACTTTTGCCGACGCACCGTCGCCGAAAAAGCGATCGATTTTTGAGAGTTTTTTCTCGGCTCTTTCCTTGAAATTTTCTCTCGGTGTGCATTTTTTGCCTACTACTGTGATGTTCATAACTACATCCCTTTCTATATATAATAACAAAGCAGGGCTGTGATGAAGCTGTTATTCCTTCAACACCGCCCTTTCTTTTGTTTTCAACTGTATTATAGCATATTGTTTAGCGGTTGTAAAGAGATATTTGTTAGTTTTTAATATAATTATCTGATAATTGCGATAAAAATTATCTAACATGTCACAACTTTACAGGATACAAAACTGCGCGGCGTCGATTTTGAAATCAACTGCAGTATACCCGACCTATCTAAAATAAAACTAAAAAAAACGGCGCACCCGTACGGTGCACCGAAAAAATAATTATTTTCCTCTGCGGGAATTTCTCTGTTCTCCGCCCGAACGTTTAAGTGCCGACATTTTTTCGTCGCTCTCCGCTTTAAATTTTGCCATCATGTCTTCAAAAGACATTCCCGCCGATGAATTCTGCGGCTGTCTCGGCTGTCTGTCGGGCGCAGGTCTGCCGGGACTGCGTTGACCGCCGTTTTGAAATTTTTTGCGCTTTTGTTCTCCGTCCGGTGATGCCGGCATTGTCTGTTTTATGGACAGACTTATTTTATTAGCCTCGTTTATTCCTATAACCTTGACCTTGACATCCTGCCCTTCGGTAAGATGGTCTTTAATGTCACGGACAAAAACAGGTGCCACCTCCGAAATATGTACCATTCCTGTTTCACCGTTTGAGAGTTTAACAAAAGCACCGAATGCGGTCATCCCCGTGACCTTGCCTTCGTAAATTTCGCCGACCTTTGATTGCATAGAGACAAAAGTCCTCCTGATTTTTTATTTTATATGATCAGTTACCCGGAGTAACGTCATAATAAATTTTTTCGTCGGGATAAACGTAACCTCTTTCACGGGCGAGATGCTCATAGAGCTTTGCCTCGTCGGTTTCGTTTATAAGAGAATTTATTTCCTCGTTGTCAGCGGATAATTCTTCATATTCCGCATTCAATGCGTCAAGCGTTGTTCTTTTTTGATTTATGTCGGATATTAAAGCACCGTACATACTTCCCGCGAAAAGAATAACGGCAGCAATCGTAACGATCATTATTTTGCTGTGCCTGCGACCTGAAGTGCGTGTCATTACAACCATTCTTTCCACTAAAATCTTTTTTATTATTATATATCATCTTTGTGTTTATATGCAAGTGTTTTATTTGATTTTTAACGTAATTTTTTTGTTTTTTTACGATCTGCGCGTACAGCTTTTTTTTCTTTTCTTTTTTCACGGCGGAAATACAGTGCTTTTCGGGTGTTGAGAAAAGCTTTTTCGGCTTTGTCGGCGACAGAAACGAATATTTTTTCCGCGGCTTTTTCCGGTAAAAGCAAAAAGACAAGGAATCCCGTCCCCTCACCTAACGCGGCAAAAGTACGAAAAAAACCGTTGTTTGCATCGAGCAAAAAAATAAATGTCACTGTGCAAGCGGCTGTAAGAAACAGGATATCGGCAACGGCTTTACGAACGGTATTTTTATTGCGAACACCAAAAATAACATTATAAAAACAATGTACGGCGCCCAGAAAAAAACCGACACCGCACGATTTTATGAAAATGCGAATATTTTCTGCGGCTTCATATCTTACCATTTTCCGTTTTCACCCGAACATCTTCGAAAAAAGACTCTTGCCTTTAACAGCCGGCGCGGAATAAACAAGAGAATTTATTATTCCTTCAGCGCAAAGTTCTCCCGAATCAAGAGAGAGCTTTGTTATCTGTAAATTTTCACCGTGAACGGTTATACACCCGTTTTGCGACTGTATATTCAGTGTCTCCTCATCAAAGCTTCCGACGTCCGTTATACCTGTCATTGATATTTTTTTTCTGTCTTCTATAATTACGTTGTGCATTGTTGCAGCATTTTCGGGCATATAACATCACCTTTTCTTTTTTTATTATATAGATATTTCACCGACGGTCGCATAATAACTAAAATAAAACATAAAATTTCGGTAAAATGCACAGTGTCAATTTTCGTGTTTTGTGATAAAATAATAAAAAACATAAGGAGAATAAAAAAATGATTAGAATTGAAATGGACAACGGTGCAGTTATTGACATTGAGCTTTATCCCGACAAAGCACCGAAGACTGTTGCCAACTTTGAAAAGCTTGTCAAAGAGGGTTTTTATGACGGACTTTCCTTTCACCGTATCATAAAAGGCTTTATGATTCAGGGCGGTGATCCCGAAGGAACCGGAATGGGAGGCTCCGGTAATAATATCCCCGGTGAATTTGCGGCAAACGGGTTTAAAACGAATGATATTAAGCACACACGCGGCGTTATTTCAATGGCGCGTGCAATGAATCCTGATTCCGCAAGCTCACAGTTTTTTATAATGCATGAGGATGCCCCGCATCTCGACGGCAGTTACGCCGCATTCGGAAAGGTTGTAAGCGGCATTGAAGCCGTGGACGAAATCGCGAATGTCCCCACCTCATACGGTGACCGTCCCGTCACTCCCGTTATTATAAAAAAAATGACGGTAGTTTGATTTTACTGCCGACGCATTTGCCCCCAGTTATTTGACAAGCGACAGGTGCGGATCCTTTATGATGGAGGTTCGACAATGAACAAAACGAAACAACCTGACAATTTCTTTGCGCGCAACAAGTGGATATACAGTTTAGGCGGTGTCGGCCGCGATCTTGCCTATTCGCTTTATACATACTTTTTGCTGACCTTCATTCTCTACACAAAAGAAGTAACGGACGGACAGTTCGCCGCAATAAGTATCATAATGGTAATCTGTCGCATTTGGGACGGGATCAATGACCCCATAATGGGCGGAATTATTGAAAACACACGCTCAAAATTCGGCAAATTCAAGCCATGGATACTCATAGGTGCGATTACAAACGCCATCGTTCTTGTGCTTATCTTTTCTTTACCGCTCAAAGGGACGGCATTCGTAATTGCGTTCACGTTTTTATATCTCATTTGGGATATAACATATACAATGAACGATATCGGATACTGGTCTATGCTCCCCTCTCTCACAAGCGAACCGAGAGAGCGCGATGTTATAACATCCATGTCAAATCTTTTTTCAGGACTCGGAACGATCCTTGCGAACGGCTTGATACCGATTCTCACCGTCGGCAAGCTTGCAATAGGCAACAGTGCCGTAACTGGATACAAGGCGGTTTCAATCGTTATTGCTCTTATGTTCATCGGCTGTCAGTCTCTTGTCTGTGCGGGCGTTAAAGAAAAGCCTCTCTCTCACAGTGAATCGAACGAGAAAACCGGGTTCAAACAGATGATTAAAATCATTCTCAATAACAAACAGGTTTTGTGGACGGCGGTTATTCTTCTGTTTGTTAACATGAGCGGTGCGCTTCTTACTGCGTTCGGCACAAACTATATCTATCTGTCTTACGGCTACGAAGGAGCTTTTACAACACTTTTTGTGATATTTTACGGTGCAGCTTCGGGTATAAGCTTTGTTATTTACCCTATTCTCACCAAAATACTGAAAAGAATACAAATCGTTCGCATATCCTTCGGACTTACGATAGTCGGCTACATCGCTTTTATGATAACGGGCACGTTTATCAAAAATGCAAAGATCTCGTTCTATCTGCTGTGCGCGGAATCGTTGTTTATCGGGCTCGGTTACTCGTTGTTTTATCTCATCGGTGCAATTTGCCTTTCAAACACAATCGAATACAACGAGCTGCTCACAGGCGATCGAAACGAAGCGCTCATTTTCTCCGTTCGTCCGTTTATGGCAAAGCTTTCAAGTTCCTTGCAGCAGATAATTATAATGGTCGTTTATCTTGCAATAGGTCTTACCGATATCACAAACGGTATATCGGCAGCGGAAAATGCCGCAATAACCGATCCGTCGGTGTGGACGGTCGAATATAAAGCCGAGTATATCAAAAATATTCTTGCCGGGGCTTCTTCGGGCATGACATTCGCATTAAGATGCGTAATGGCTGTTCTTCCGGTTATATTTATGGGTATCGGTTTCTATGTCATTTCAAAAAAATATAAAATTGACGAAAAAGAATACGACAGAATTCTATCGGAAATTAAAAACAGAAACAAATAAACCGGAATCGGCATCCCGACTGCAAAACGCTGCTATCGGGATGTGTTTTTTGTTTTCGTCATATCTTTTTATTATATTTGAAGATGTACTTGAAATGTTAATATTTTGTTAGTAAAATATGTATTATATTTTTTAGACGGAGTTTATAATGAACATTTATAATTGTCACACTCATACAAAAAACTCTCCCGATTCAACTGCGGAGCCGTCTTTGATGACAGAGGCTGCAATAAACGCGGGATTAAGAGGGTATGCCGTTACCGACCATATTGATACCGAGCTTACATACTCGGAGGATTCCGGTGAAAATCTTGCCGGATCGGTAAAAGATGCGGCGGAACAAAGGAAAAAGAACCCCCGGATAAAAATACTGTCGGGTGTCGAAATAGGACAGGCGATTCTGAATCACGATTATGAAAAATATATAATCGGATTCAACGACTGGGATATCGTTATGGGTTCAGTGCACTCCGTTAGAATGCCCGGACACACTGAATTTTTTTCAGGAATAGATTTCACACCGTTCTCCGACGGGTTTATTGACAGCTATGTTGCACAGTATTTTACCGACCTTGAAGAAACAGCCGAAAATACAGACTATGACTCGTTAAGTCACCTTACGGTTCCGCTGCGATATATCGTCCATAAGTACAAAAGAAAAGTTGATCTCGGGAAATATGCCGATTCAATAGACAAAATACTCAAAACTGTTATAAAACGCAAAAAATCCCTTGAAGTCAACACATCCGGATATACGGGTAAGGATCCGTTTTTTATGCCCTGTGAAGCAATAATCCGTCGTTATACGGAACTCGGCGGCGTTGATTTTACGATAGGCTCCGACGCACATATTCCCGAAAAAATGTCCTGCGGACTTTCCGAGGGCGCAAAAATGCTGCTTAAGCTCGGAGTAACACATCTTAACTATTATGAAAAAAGACAAAAAATTTCATACAGCATAAAGGAGTAACAAAAGAATGACATCCTTGATTCAGAATATTACATCAAAAGCCGACATGCTTGCACGCATCGAGAAAATGAATGCTTTCGGACCGCGTCTTACGGGTAATTCCGCGCACAAGGCTTTTATCAAATACCTTAAAGACGAAATTCATTCTCTCGGCATCGAAAACTACACCGATCCGTATTTTTTCAATCGTTGGGAGGAAAAAAACTCATCGCTTATTATTCACACGGAAACCGGTGACAAAGATGTGCACATTTCCTCTGTTTTTCCTTATTCCGGCGAAACCGCTTCCGACGGAGTTACAGCGGAGCTTGTACACATAACCGATCAACGCCTCGGCTTTCTCGGTCTTGACGGAAAGATTGCCGTAGTTAAAATAGATGAGCTTAACTTTCTGCCGAGTTCGATCGCTTTTCACATAAGAAACCGTCGTCCCGAAACTGCTTCAATTCCCGAAAAATACAACGGTCCGGTCGCAACTGCATTTGTTAATTTCCCATTTCTTCAAAATGCAAAGTTTGCAGGTTGCAA
>OMRJ01000206.1 GCA_900313475.1 uncultured Eubacteriales bacterium
CGTTTAAGCAGCTCCGTGTCCTTCGTAAAATAGTACAATTCAACAAGATGACGGCACAGCCATGCTCCGCCGAGAGGATATTGCGACCATCCGCCACCCCATCCCGGAGAAGTCCAGAGCCACGGAGAAGTTATGGTATAAATCGTCCATCCGTCGGCATTGTAATACGCTTTTGCCGTTTTTGCGCCGTTTTTTTGCAGCGCGCAGATTAGTTTTGCGAAAGGCTCAACACAGTCGGCAAGTCCCGTTATATACGCGTGCCAGTAGTTCATTTGAACGTTTATATTCGCGTGGTAGTCGCAGTGCCACGGCGGATCGTATTCATTGCACCATATACCCTGCAAGTTCGAGGGAAGGACATTTTCGGGACGCGACGAGCAGATAAGCAGATAGCGTCCGTAATTAAAAAACAGCTCGCATAATGCAGCGGCAACATTGCCTTTTTCACACTCTGCAAGCATTTCATCAACGGTTTTATCGCTGTCCGGTGCCACGGACAACTCGCACCTGCCGTAGTATTCGCCGTATTCTTTTTCATGCCGTTCTTTTAGCTGCTCATATGTTTTCGTCAGGGCGTTTTCAATAATCCCTACACATTTCGGAATCGGATCCTCGCCCTTGAATCCCGCACTTTGATCAAGGACATAGTCCGTTGCGGCGGTAAAAATAACGGTAACCGCGTCGGCACCGCGCACCGACACTGCATTTTTTGCGCCGAACACTTCGCCTCCGCTCGGGACAATGCGGCAAAGTCCCGCAAACTTCATGTGGCGCTCGTCTCCGTCACAAAAGCCGTAAAAAGAAAATCCCTCATCCGAATAAACGACCTCGCGGCAGTCCTTTCGCTTAAAAGAAATGTCAAGATCCGTTTTTTCTCCGTCTTTCTCAAAACGAAAAACAATCACGTCATCCGCATTTGATGCAAAGCATCTGCGGCGGTAAGACAAACCGCCCGATACAAAGCTGTCCGAATAAACGGCTGTCGAGAGATCGAGTGTACGCTCGTAAGATTTTGCAAACGGATACATTTTAGGCATTGAAAAGCACATTTCGCCGAGCGTCTGATATGCACAGGAATATGCCCCGTCGAAACCGCCGCCGTAATTCGTAAAATGAGTGTCGAGTATTTTTTCGGCTCTGCCGTAGTCTTCACTGTTCACGGCTTCGCGCAGCTCGTCAAGGTGCTTGTATGCATCCGTTCTGTCGGCTTGTTCAAACGGCGAACCGCTCCACAAACTCACTTCATTCAGCTGACAGACAAATTTTCCCGCACCGCCGTAAAGCATAGCGCCGAGACGCCCGCTGCCGAGCGGCAGAGCATGCGTCCATCTTTTCGCCGGGGTTCTGTATTTTAACACATGATTAGGCATGTTTTTCCTCCGAAAATGTGTTTCTCTTTTTTTTACATATTATAGCCGATTATTTTTTCTTGTGCAACAGTCAGCGAAAAAAAACGGCGCCCGCACGGAGCGCCGCTACAGTTTTTTTTCGGGGTTATTCGGCTGATTCTTTTACCGCATTCAGTATCAGTGTTTGTTCGCCAATATCCTGTGCGGAAACGGTAACTTTTATCTCGCCCGACTTGCCGGCGGTACGTATCCAGAAAGCCCTGTCGCCGCCGATAAGAGCAAACTTGTCGGGACCGATGATCTTCGCGGGACCGTCAACAGTCACGGTAACGGCATTGTTTGCATACGGCACCTGATTGCCGTTTTGGTCAAGCGCGCGCAATTCGACTCGTGTTACGTCATATGTTGCTTTTTCAACAAGAGTGTCGCTGTCGGGTTTAACCGAAAGCGAAAGACTGTTAACGGCTGTTCTTGTGACGGACTTTACAAGTTTTCCGTCTTTGTAGCCGTCATAACGGTAAGTAACTTGTTCATTTCCCCAGTTTGCAAAGTATTTCGTTACGATATCGTATATCTGCGAGAACTTCATTCTGCCGTGAATATATGCGTAAGCGATTTCCGCATAGTGCTGCGGCGGCATAAAATAACCGTATTCGGTAGCGGCAAGAAGCGCTTTTTTGAGTGAAGCAGCGGTAACCTCATCAAGCCCGTCTTCGGTTACAAGCGAATCGCCGATATAGTCGACAGGTGAAACCGGCGGATGAGGAAGGTTCGGGAATTTTTTGTAATCCGGATATGCGGTGGATGTATGCTTTCCGTTTTTGAAAACCTCAACATAATCGCAGTTCGTAAAAATGTATGTTCTGCCTATTATAGCGCCCGGATACTCGCCGACATCCATAGCGGAGGAATTTTCCATAACCGGGAAGCTGTCCTGCTGCGACGCATACACGGCAGCCGCAAGCTTCGGCACACGGAACATATCGGTTACACCGTGATAGCAAATCCTGTCCCCGCTTCCGAAATCCTTGTGCGTATTATAGTCCGCCATGCACCAGCCGACGGCGCCGCTTATGCGTTTTGAACCGAAAGCGGCATTCTGCACACGGGTGTGGCGCAGTGCGTGTTCACGGCGTATTTCCTCGCGGTCAAAGCTTTTGGTGGGATACATATGCCCGTTGTGCTCCGTGACAAGATAAGGAGGTGTTATTCCGCACACAATAAACGACGGAAGCAGC
>OMRJ01000205.1 GCA_900313475.1 uncultured Eubacteriales bacterium
ACAGACGGCAAAAACCGTTTGTGTTGTCAAGGGTGCGTCCCGTACCGCCGAGATTACCGCCCGTGAAATCGATTACCGTTCTGCCGTCATTAAGCTTAATGGTTGCCATACGGCGCTTTTTTAAGTCAAAATAAAACTCCGTCGACACTGTTTTAATAATCACATATGAATCGGAGCGGGAAAAAGTGCATTCCGTTTTGCAAAATGATCTGTCTGTAACAGCCTGTGTCGGCGAGTCGCAGAATACACTCGAATTTTGAACTTCGACACGCAAAAGACGATCTGTTATTACACTCAATCTGCATCCGTTGAGAATAAAGAACTGATTTTTGTCAACGGGAGGATTATCCGCCGGTGCAAATTTTTTCATAAAATCATTCATTTTTTTCACCCTCGAATATATTACATGAAATTTTGCGATTTGTCAATTTTACGGAGGGAATAATATGAATTTTTTATGTAATATGACAAGTTACACTTGAACCGAATGTAAAAGTATGATACAATAACACGAGTTAATAACAGTTTGTTCATATAAGCTTATCATCTTCGAAACGTTTTCTGAGTTTTTTCAGACTTTTTGTTTCGATTCTGCTTACATATGAACGTGATATATTATAGAAATCGGCGATTTCACTTTGCTTCATCGGAGCTTTGCCGTTAAGCCCGTATCGCAGTATAATAATGGCGCGTTCACGCGGATCTTCAATTTCATCGACATACTTAATGACATTTCTGCAGTTTGTTCTACGGCAGATTTCGTCGAGTGTCGTGTCCTCATCGCAGATGATGTCCGTTAATGTGAGCGGGTTTCCGTCGGAATCGGTTTCTATAGGCTCGTCAAAAGAAATATCAAGCGATGTTTTCTTTTGATTGCGGAAAAACATCAGTATTTCATTATCAATGCATCTTGCGGCGTATGTTGCAAAACGTACACCTTTGTCGGGATTATATGAGTTAACAGCCTTTACAAGTCCGACCGTACCGACTGACAGCAGCTCATCGGTATCGTCACAGTAAGAATAATATTTTTTCATGATGTGCGCAACAAGTCGAAGATTTCGTTCCGCAAGCACCTTTCTTGCGTTTGTATCTCCGTTTTTAAGCAGTTCGAGATATTCCTTTTCTTCTTTTGATGTCAGCGGTTTCGGAAAAACAGGTTTGTTTTCAAGATGAAGCGCGATAAGAATATTTTTTATTAGAAGCTGTACAAATATCATTTAATCCCCTCGTCAGAACATGATATTCTATTATATGCTTACGGCACAGCCGTGTTACAAAAGGAGTTAGTTTAATGAAAAAAACGGTAGACCCGCTTCGCGGCGGTCCGGTAGTTTGCTGCGTCGGGACGAATTATATCATTTCCGTTCCCGTAATGAAAAAAGTGCTTATGAGTGTTCTCGTCGGCGAAACGGAATATTACTGCCACAGCAACGGCGTAAGAATAAGCGACACAAAGCTTCAGCGATTCACCGTTCCGATGACCGAATTGAACCGCGAAAAATCTTATACTCTTATTTACCGCGAGATTCATTCACGCGGCGCATATTCGTGCGACCTCGGAGCCGAGCAAAAACGTAAATTTGATTTCCGTCCGCTTGAAAAATCGGATGGAGCAAATATTTATCATATTTCCGATACGCACGGTATTCGTACGCAGGCAATAAACGCCGCAGGTTTTCTCGGTGAAAATATTGATTTACTGATCCTTAACGGCGATATTTCCTCAAGCAGCTGCACCGAAAATGAAATCTTTTTGCAGTATGATATAGCTTTCGGTATCACAAAGGGCAAAATTCCGTGCATAATATCCCGCGGAAACCATGATCTTCGCGGGAAGCTTGCCGAAAGGCTTGCTATGTTTATACCGACTGAAAACGGAAACACATTCTATTCCGTACGTCTCGGTGCATTTTGGTTTTTGGTTCTCGACTGCGGTGAAGACAAGGAGGACGGACACCGTGAGTATTCCGGCACGGTCTGCTGTCACAGCTTCCGTGAAGCCGAAACGGAATATCTGCGCAAGCTTACGGAGAGCGCTGCAGATGAGTATAACGCCGACGGTGTTCGGCATCGGATAATAATATCGCATGTTCCGTTTGAATACAACAACACGGAGCTTTGCCGCGGTGAGCGCCCGTTTGATATCGAACATGAACTGTATACCGAGTGGTGCGGAATTATTCGTAAAGAAATACGTCCCGATTTTATGCTATCCGGGCATTTTCATTTGCACGAAATATGGGACAACGGGAAAAACGATGATAAAAATATCGGTATTCCCGTCATCATCGGCGGCAAACCGATAAATAAAGATGTTAAGCGCAAAGATTATATCGGATGTGCCGTTACCGTTAATAAAAACAGTGCCGATGTTTCTTTTAACGACAGTAAACATAATGTGTTGGAAAAAATCGGTATTACATATAAAGGAGAAGAAAAATGAAAAAGATTTTAAGTGTATTGCTTGCCCTTATCATGGTTGTAAGCACGGTTTCGGTTTGTTTTGCCGATGCTGTTTCAAGCGGTATTTACCCGACAATAATTGTCGCCGGCTACAGCTCTTCATCACTCTATAACACCGATGCTGACGGAAACATCAGCAAAATTTGGGGTGTTGATATGGACAGAATCATGGCGCTTGTTCTTAAAAACATAGCCCGTATCGGCAGAGGACTCGGTGAGCTTGCTTTCGGAAAGCCGGAAACTGTCGCTGACATTGTCGGACAGGCAATAGTCGATATGTACGGTATTATGGCATATGACGAAAGCGGTAACAGCATAAATAATATCGACACATTTTCGCACAGTGCTGCCGAAACACAGTTTTCATACCTGAAGAAAGAAGTCAACGGCGAGCATATGCACGAAGCGTATATAATGTCAAGCGTATGTGATATTTATGAGGAAAAATTCGGAGTTCAGGACGGCAATGATTACATTTTCAGTTTTCAGACCGATTTCCGTCAGAATATCGTAGACTGTGCAGCAGACCTTGACAGATATATTGATGATGTGCGTGAGTTTACGGGGGCAAAAAAAGTAAATATTTTTGCTGTAAGCCACGGCGGTGAAGTAACGGCAACATATTTAAGTCTGTTCGGAACAGAGAAGAATTCGGTAAACAATGCCGTGCTGACGGTTCCGGCAATCGGCGGTGCCGCGCTTGCCTCAGACCTTATGAGTGAGAACATTGTTTTTGACGAAGAAACGCTTTTCCGTTTTATTGAAAACGGAATGATGCTCGAACAGGATATTGACTGGCTTGTAAGAGCAAATCAGTTCGGCATTTTGGATGACGTATGTAATCTTATAATGCATAAATACGCAAAACAGGTTGTCGGTTACTGGGGAAGCATTTGGGACTTTATTTCTCCCGATTATTATGACATGCTTAAACAACAGCTTCCGGAAGCTACTCTCAAATCCGAAATGATTGCAAAGAGCGACCGTTTCCACCATGAGATATATCCTAAGCTGACCGATAGTTTTAAGGCTTGTGAGAACGCGGGGATAAATATATATATTGTCGCAGGCTGCGGTGAACCCTCCGTTACGGGTCTTCAACAACTGAGTGACGGAATTGTGACCGTAAAATCAGCAACAGGCGCTTCCTGTGCGCCTTACGGCAAACGTTTTGCGGATGGATATAAACAGATTGCATCAGTTTGTTCCGAGTCCTCGCATAATCACCTTTCCCCTGAAATGACAATAGATGCCTCAACCGGCTATACTCCCGATACAACGTGGTTTATAAACGGTCTTTTTCACGGAATGACTTGGAATGACAGCTATACAAAGGAGCTTTGCAGCTTCTTGCTTTTCTCCGATGAATCCCAAAAT
>OMRJ01000202.1 GCA_900313475.1 uncultured Eubacteriales bacterium
AAAACAGTATTTCTAAATATGAAAAACAAACGTATGTAATAAATGATATTCTTTTAGTTCCGTATGTGCAATAATATGAAGAATAAAATGTGAACAAACTGTAAAAACGTAACAAAAATATACCGCTTATTCTTTTTTCGTGCTTTCCGTTCCAATCAATTGAAATCTATTTTTTAACAGTGTATAATATTTCCGCAAGTGTTTTTGTGCTGAAAATACACTTAAAAAGCCAATCTGAATCGGAGGAAAACAGAATGAAAAACAAGGCAAAAAAGCTTGTCGCCGCGTTGCTCACTGTGCTTATGCTTCTCTCGATTGCGCCTATGGGCATGCTTGAGGGAACAGACCTTGCGGAGGCATTCGGCACCGCAGCCGATGCCGCGGGGCTTAATAGGTACTGCGCAACGGCAGCCGCCGAATGGGCGAAAGCTCATTGGAATGACTACACGTCGCTTCTTTTCGGCAAAGGCTATTTTGAGATCCGTCAGCCGGAGAAATGGGGCGGCGACTGCGCAAACTTTGTGTCGCAGTGCCTCTATATGGGCGGCATCGACATGGACAAATATTGGAACATAAGCGGATGGGACTGTCACTTCGGTCCCAATACCGATGTGTTGGGCACGAAAGCCTATTACGGTTCGTTTATCCGCTGCGATCAGCTTTACAACTATCTTAAAAAAATAGGGGCGAAAGAGATCCGCAATCCGTCGGCATCCGATGTCAGCGTCGGCGATGTTCTTCTTTATTGCAAAAACCATTGGGGAGATAAAACTCACTCCGCAATATGCATCGACAAGGTAAACGGCGTGCCGATTCTGGCGGCGCACAGTGCCGACGGTCCCGATGCCATGTATACGACCTATGACGGCAGAGACTGGCATCTCGGTCATGCCGGTAATCTTACTGTCGTAATGAAGCTTAACGGCTCGACCTGCGTTAATAAGAATCCGAGAAGCTTTGGTGTTTACACCGCTAACAGACGACCGAAGCTTTACAATTCAACAAACACCTATAAAGGTTATTCATGGACGTATCATTCGGGAGAATACACTCATGTTTATGAGACGAGAACCGTAAACGGCGTCAGATGGGGTTACACTTTCCGTTACGGTTCATGGGGCTGGATAAGACTTAATGAGTTTACATATCAGAGGCACATTGATTCTCCCTCGGTAGACCACGACTGGGGCGGATGGAAAACCGTTCAGGTTGCCAATTGCCGTCAGGACGGCATCGACAGACGCACATGCCGCCGTTGCGGTGTGACGCAGGACAAAACGACAAAGGGCGGTCATATTATAGATCCCAAGGCTTCGTGCCTTGCTCCGGGCGTCTGCAAGATCTGCGGTGAAGAAATCGATCCGGCGCTCGGTCACGATTACACCGGAGAGTGGACTGTGACGCTTGAACCCACCTGCACCGAAAAAGGTGAGAGAAAGCTCTATTGTCCGCGTGTTTCAAACGGCAAGCTCTGCGGCGCGCTTCTGAAAACGGAGGAGATAGCGGAGCTCGGTCACGACTATGTCGCGGGCGCGACCGATCCGAGCTGTACTGCAAACGGAACAAAGACATATCACTGCTCGCGCGGTGATTCCGATTATGTTGATTACATCAACGCGGACAATACATGGTCCGACTGGACGGAGGAGGTTCATTCCGCCATTCCCGCGTCAAAGGTGCAGACAAAAACTCAATACAGATACAGAAATAAGCAAAAACAGGAATCATATGCCACATCCATTGACGGGTGGGCGCGTACAGGGAACAGCTACTGGAAAGAAACAGACAACGGCTCGTTTGAGTATGTTGAAAAATTCCCGTCAGGCTTTGGAAAAGGTCACAGCCTTTTCCAAAAATACAATAAAGCGCATGCAGCGGCATATGAAACCGAAACAGATAAGAAAACCGTATCGACCTATGATGTGGGCAGATACATCTATTGGCACTGGTGCGACCAAAATACATATGAGAACGGTCCGCGAGACAGAGTAATCTCGGATTGCTATTGGTCCGGAACGATAAGTGGTCAGACACGCTATATGTATACCTTCCATGCTTTTGAAACTTCTTCAAAACTGTCATTCAACAGTGACAGCATAATTTATTACAAAGACAGCGATCAGTGTATGTGCACATACTGGTGGTTCGGATGGGCTGAAAATGACTCCAGATCAAGCACCTATATCCCGATAAAAAAATATACATACACTGATTACAAGCGTGTTTTTGAGTACTACAAGTGGGATGAGTGGTCGGCATGGCAGGAAGAGCCTCTCACCGCGACCGACGATATGCAGGTCGAAACGCGCACGCTCTACAGATACGACCTTGCGGCGCTCGGTCACGACTTTTCGGTTGCAACCGACAAAGCCTTTGTGATTGAAAACAAGCAGCTTGAAACAAACACCGACGGTTCGCTTAAAGAACCTCTTTGCCGCACCTCCGGCTTTACCTGCTCACGCTGCGGCGCCGTCTCACCCGACAGCATCAAGGAAAACCATGTTATTCCCGATTGGAATACGGAGAGAGACGCATATAGGCTTGTGAGCGAAAACAATTCCGTAAAGATTTACCGTGCGGATTGTAAAAACGGCTGCGGCTGCTATATCCTCCGTTCCGAAAATGTATGCGATTTTAAGGTCG
>OMRJ01000261.1 GCA_900313475.1 uncultured Eubacteriales bacterium
GCTGATAGAGAGTGAGACGCTTTCAAAGACGGAAAACGACCTTATTTTTGTCGAAAACGACACTCCTCTTTTACGCGAAAAAACTGAAGAACTCGTGGAATTGCTCAGAATCGCCGCCGAAACAGGCTCAGCCGCGGCGGTGAGGAATGCCTTCAGGAAAGCCGTTCCCGCTTTCAGAGACGCAGCGGACGTCAACAGTGATGCCGTCCTGAAAAAATATATCTGAAGGGGGAATTGTTACGGAACTCGGAATAAAAGGCAGAAACGTGCTTGTTGTGGGCGCGAGCAAGGGCATAGGCAGGGCGATCGCACTCGGCTTTGCCGCAGAGGGTGCGCGGCTTGTCACGGTTGCCCGGAGTGAGGATCTTTTAAAAACACTTTCGTCAGACGCGGCGGCGGCAGGCGCGCAGTCATTTGCGTATGAAATTGCGGATGTTATGAATATCGACAATAAAGGCTTTGCGGAAAAGCTTCTGCAAAAATACGGCGATTTCGAAATAGTTGTCTACAATGTCGGAGGATCGCTCATAAGCCGCGACCCGCTCGGAGGAACGGACGATTGGGAATATGCGTTAAAATTCAATGCGCTTGCCGCAATCGACATGTCAAGCGTGATTATTCCCCGTATGGTTGCGAAAAAATGGGGTAGGGTAATTCACATTTCTTCAATTTCGGGTGTAATGCTGCGAGGTAATCCGCTTTATGCGTCCGCTAAAGCATTCCTGAATGCATATGTTACATCGGTAGGGCGCGCGCTTGCAAAGGACGGCATTGTGATGAGCGCCGTTATGCCGGGAGCCGTCGCTTTTGACGGCAGCTATTGGGACAAACGCTCAAAGGACTTTGAAAAGCCCGCCGGCGGCGGCAAGAGCGGCGTTGAAATCTGTGCGGATTTTCTGTGGCATCATCAGGCAGTCGATCGTTTCGGAACCCCCGAAGAAATAGCGAACGCCGTACTGTTTATGGCGTCGGAAAAGGCGTCCTTCATGCCCGCGGCGCTTATCCCTGTCGACGGCGCAAATATGTGAGGGAATACCGATGAAAAGCTATCAAATAATAAAACGCACACTTGATTTTCTCGTAAGTCTTACAGGTCTTATCCTGCTTTTGCCCGTTTTTGCGGTTTTGTCGCTTCTTGTTGTGCTCGACAGCCGCGGCGGAGTGTTTTTCAGGGGTGAGCGCGTGGGGCTTCACGGCAGGAGCTTCAAAATATTCAAATTCCGATCCATGATTCCCGATTGCGAGGGCAAGGGCAAATGGAATGTCGGGGACAACGATGACCGCATAACACGTGTGGGGCACTTTTTGCGAAAGTCAAAGCTTGATGAGCTGCCGCAGCTTATAAACGTTGTCAAGGGCGACATGAGCCTTGTGGGACCGCGCCCGGAGCTGCGCTGTTATGTGGATATGTATACCGAACGCGAAATGCCGATTCTCGACAACCGTCCCGGAATAACCGACTGGGCTTCGATAACGAATTTCGAGCAGTTCAAGGGCTTTACGGCTGCCGCCGATCCGGATGAATACTATCTTAACGTGCTCCGTCCGCTGAAGCTTACGCTGCAGCTTTACTACCGTGAGCATATGTCGCTGAAAAACGATTTTCGCTGTCTGTTCTGGACGGCATATAAAGTGATAACGCATTCGTCAAGGCTGCCCGCCGACGTGCAGTCTATAGTGGACGGTTACACGTCGTCGCTTGAAACGGAAAAGCATTCGGCATCCGATTAAATCAGAAGGAGCGAAAACACATGACTTCAACCGAACTTGCATGGCTTATCAGGCGTCACGGAATCGAAATGACACACCTTTCGGGCGGCTCGCACATAGGAAGCATACTGTCCGCTGCCGATATAATGGGTGTGCTCTATGCCGATATCCTTAAATTCGATTCATCAAACCCGAAATGGGACGGGCGCGACCGTTTTGTTATGAGTAAAGGGCATGCCGGAGCCGCAGCTTATGCGGCATTGGCTGAAAACGGCTTTTTCCCGACTGCGGAGCTTAAAACGCATTACGCAAACGGAAGTCGGCTGTCGGGACATGTGTCGCATCATCTGCCGGGTGTCGATTTTTCGACAGGCTCGCTCGGTCACGGACTTTCGGCTGCCGCCGGCATGGCGCTTGCCGCAAAAAAAGACGGAAAGACGCACCGCGTTTTTGCGGTTCTCGGTGACGGAGAGTGCGATGAAGGCTCAGTTTGGGAGGCGGCGCTTTTTGCCAATCATTTCAGGCTTGACAATTTGGTTGCAATTATCGACCGTAATCACATGCAGAGCCTCGACACATGCGAAAACACGCTTGAGCTTGAGGATTTCGCGTTAAAGTGGCGGTTTTTCGGATGGAACGCCGTCGAAACAGACGGACACGATCATAATGCGCTGCGTGAAGCGCTGTCGCACACGGCTGAAAACGGAAGACCTACGGCGGTTATTGCCGATACCGTAAAAGGCAAAGGAATTTCGTTTATGGAGAATGACATACTGTGGCATTACCGTTTTCCGCACGACGGATGGGAATACGACTGCGCCGTGAATGAACTTTTTGCCGTAAAACCGGACGGCGTCGATGATCCCTACACGCCGAACGGCGTCGAAAAACCCGTTTTGCCCGACGAGAACGCCGACATCGGCAACGATCATACAATGACGTCGGGATATCATCCGACATGGATAAAGAGGTGAGCCGCCGTGAGAGATACTTTTGTCAGAACGCTTATCGAAGAAGCGAAAATGAACGATAAAATAGAACTTATTACCGGGGATCTCGGTTTCGGTGTGCTTAAACCCTTTTGGGAACAGCTTCCCGACCGTTTTACCAACGCAGGCATCGCGGAGCAGAACATGACCTCCGTTGCGGCGGGCATGGCACTTGAGGGTAAAACGGTTTTTACGTATTCGATAGGAAATTTTCCGACGCTGCGCGCGTTGGAGCAGATAAGAAACGACTGCGCATACCACAATGCGAATGTTAAAATCGTGTGCGTCGGCGGCGGGTTCGTGTACGGTTCGCTCGGTATGAGTCACCACGCGACTGAGGATATAGCCGTAATGCGCGCGCTTCCCGGTGTCACGGTGCTGTGCCCCGGCGATCTTGCGGAAGCCGAGGCGGCGACGCGTGCAATCATAAGTCACCAGGGAACATGCTATCTGCGTCTCGGCAGAGGCGGAGAAAAACGCATACACGAAAAACCGATAGATTTTAAGATAGGCAGAGCAATAAAAATCGAAGACGGCGCGGAAATTGCGATCTTTTCAACGGGCGCGATTTTTGAGGAGGTTGCCGGTGCGGTTGAAAAGCTGAAAGAAAACGGCATCGGCCCGACGGTGTACACTTTCCCGACCGTAAAGCCGATTGACCGTGAAACGGTCGAAGCGGCAGCGTCCTCACACAAATACATTTTTACGGTCGAAGAACACAATGTCGTCGGCGGCTTCGGTTCCGCCGTTGCGGAGGTCATTACCGAAACGGGCGGCGCAAAGCTCATTCGCCTCGGCATAAACGACGTTTATTCGACACAAGTGGGGAACCAGAAGTATTTGAGGGATTTTTACGGCATAAGCGCCGAAAAAATTGCGGAAAGAATTATAAAAGAATGCAAATAAAAAAACGGAAGGCGGTGGTTGTTTGCCGCGCATACTTATACTTGCAAACCACTATAACACGCTTCGCATTTTTCGCCGCGAGCTTATAAAAAAGATAGCCGAGACGGATGAGGTGTTTATTTCGATACCCGATTGCGACGAAGAAAACAAAAAGACGCTTGAAAGCTACGGAGCAACGGTCATTTTTACGCCGTTTGACAGACGCGGAATGAATCCGCTGAATGACATCGCACTGCTGCGGGAATACAAACGTCTGATGCGTGAGATTCGACCCGACAAGGTGTTGACCTATACCGTAAAATGCAATGTCTACGGTGCGCTTGCGGCAAAAGCGCTGAAAATACCGCACTGCTGCAACATAACCGGACTCGGCACGCCGTTTTTCGAGGGCGGCGCAAAAGAGCTTGTCGTAGCGGCACTGTATAAAATATCGGCAAACAAAGCCGACAGAGTGTTTTTTGAAAACGTCGGCGACAGAGATATTGTTGTAAAGAAAAATATAATTAAAAAGGAGCGAACCTTTGTGCTGCCGGGTGCGGGCGTAAATCTCACGGAGTTTTCTCCGCTTGATTATCCCGATGAAAAAGACGGCACGCGGTTTCTGTTTATAGGACGCATAATGCGTGAAAAAGGTGTTGACGAGCTGTTTTCGGCAATCAAACGCCTTAAAGCCGACGGCGAAAAATTTACATTCGATTTTATAGGGTGGTATGAGGAAAACTACAAGGAAACCGTGGAGAAGCTGCAACGCGACGGGCTCATATGTTTTCACGGATTCCGGGACGATGTTCGTCCTTTTATCGAAAAGTGTCATTGCAGTGTTTTGCCGTCGTGGCACGAAGGAATGTCAAATACGCTGCTCGAAAGCGCCGCATGTGCGCGACCGCTTATCACCACCGATGTGCACGGCTGCAAAGAAGCTGTCGAAGACGGCATATCGGGCATCATAGTGCCCGTTAACGATGCAGACGCATTGTATAACGCGCTGAAACGCTTTATCGGAATGCCCTATGACGAAAAGCGTGCAGCGGGACTTGCAGGCAGAGCGCATGTCGAAAAGAATTTCGATAAGGAAAAAGTCGTTGAAGCAACGCTGCGCGAGGCGCATATAGGTAAAACGGTAATTCCGAAAATAATCCATTACTGCTGGTTCGGCGGAAACGAAAAGCCGCAGCTTGTCAAAGACTGCATTGAAAGCTGGAAAAGGTTTTGCCCCGATTATGAGCTGAAAGAGTGGAACGAATCGAATTTCGACGTTAACTCATGCACATATTCGCGAGAAGCCTACGAAAATAAAAAGTGGGCGTTCGTCGCCGATTACGCGCGCCTTTGCGCACTGTATGACGAGGGCGGCGTGTATCTCGATACGGATATGGAACTGAGACAAAATATTGACGCCTTTTTGTATGATAACGGCTTCGCGGGCTTTGAATCAAAGGATTTTGTCGCACTCGGAATCATAGGCAGCAGACCGCGCGATTCATTTATAGGCGAGTTTAAGAAATATTACGAAACACACGCTTTTATAAAAGACGGTGTTCCGGACACGACCTCAAATGTGCGTCTGTGTGACCGTCTTTTGTCGGACGGCGGACTTGTAAAAAACGGTAAATGTCAAACCGTGCGCGGTTTTGCTATATACGGTCAGAGCTTTTTTATGTCAAATACCCTCGGCATGATATTCGGAAAAATGCCGAAAAATGCCGTTTC
This sequence comes from uncultured Eubacteriales bacterium, assembly GCA_900313475.1. GTDB lineage: Bacteria > Bacillota > Clostridia > Oscillospirales > Acutalibacteraceae > RUG806. The sequence goes on from OMRJ01000261.1 coordinate 5,316, forward strand.
GATCCACCATGCCGCACAGTCGTGGCGCGGCGGCGCGAAAAAGAATTTCGTCGGCAGAGTTCGCGCATACCTTGTCGGAAAAGCACGGAATCTTATCGGAACGGATAATCTTGTTAAACTGAAATCGGGAAAAAGAGTCTGATGGCTGCAAGAGATCATTCACTTAAAAACAGCAAAATTATTTCCGCACTGCCGGCGATGCTCGTGACGGTGCCGCTCGGCGTTATCTATTACGTTTACACCGATGCGCCTGTCGTTTCCGTATTCGTCGGAACCTTTCTCGCGTGCTTATCCGCTTTTTACGCAATGGCAAATTGCAGAAGGCGAGAGGCTTTTCTTCTGTTTGCGGTTTTCGCGATTAAATTTGTCCTTACGGCGTATCAGGCGCTTAACAAAAATCTTCCGCTCGGCGGTGAGGACTGGGGCAACTATCACGCAGGAGCGCAGCTCCTTATAAAAGAGACAAACGGTGACATTTTTAAAATGCTGTTTTTCGGCAAACGGGATCTGTTTACGGAGATATGCGCCGTAATATATAAGATTTTCGGCGTACATACACGACAGATATATCTGTATGTGCTTGCGTCATCCTTTGTTGCCGTGAATTATGTTTTTAAAACAGTGGAAATAATGACCGACGGCGATTATATTGCGTCGTCACTTGCGTCCATCGCTTTTGCCGTGTGGCCGATCGACATAATTTACTCCGTAACATATCTGCGTGAAATGCCTATACAGATGCTCGCCGTAATGTCATTTTACTTTTTTATCAAATTTATAAAAACGCGAAAATTTACGGAATTTATTCTTTCTTTTATTTGTATCGCGGCGGCTTGCATGATGCATTCGGGAGTTATCGCTCTTGCCGTTCTGTATATAGTGTGTTTTTCGCTTCGCGAGGGCGACAGCATAACAAAGGTTTTCAGATTTCAGTATCTCGTTCCCGTTGTAATTGTTATTCTGATGCTTACCGTTACGCCGCTGTGGAAGTCGATGTTTGCAAAAATAGGCGATTTCAGTTCTTTCGACGATGTGGTGGAGCGTGCGGGGCAGTTTAACGAAGACGTTGCGAATACGCAGTATGTTTCGGCGCTTCCGCAAAGCGCATGGCAGTTTATCGTTCAGGCGCCCTACCGCGCGGTGCTGTTTGCTTTTGTACCGCTGCCCTGGATGATAATAAATTTCAACACCGCGCTTTCGTGGGTGCTCGACGCCGTACCGCAGGTATTCATTGTTTACCGTATGTTCAGACTTTTGAAAATGACGCGCCGCAGCACAAAATACCGCCTTTATGTTTCGCTGTTCGTTTTGGCTGTCGCCGCAACATATGTTATCTGCGGGATGGGTACCACGGCATACGGGAATGCTATACGCCACAGGGCAAAAATTCTTCCTGTCGTTTTGTCGTTTGTGATAGGATTGTACACTCATATCGAGGAGGATATCAGACATGCAGACGCTCGTCACGGTTATAATTCCCGCATACAACGCCGAATCAACGGTTGAGGCGGCAGTTCGCTCTGCGCTGTGTAAAAATGCATGTGCCGTTGAGGTAGTCGCCGTAGACCACGGCTCCTCCGACGGAACGCTTGCGGTTCTGACATCGCTTTGCGGGGAATCGGAGCAGCTTAAAGTGTATTCAAAGCCAAACGGCGGTGTTTCGTCCGCACGGAATTTCGGGCTTGAAAGAGCATCGGGAAAGTATATAATGTTTCTCGATGCGGATGACGAATTTCTTCCCGGTTCGGTGAATAAAGCGGCGGAGTATGCCGAAACAAACGGCGCGGATATCACAATGTTCGGATATGAAACAACGTCGGACGCCGGCAGAATCGACTTTTTTCCGCCCTTTTCGGGGAGGCTTGAGGGCAGACAAACCGTTTTTGAAAAAATAATCTATCCCATCGCATTTGCGGGACTTAACGGCTACATGGGCAGTGTTTGTTCGGGAATTTTCAGAAAAAGCATTATCGACAGAGCGGGACTGCGGTTCGACGAGCGTGTGAAAATCGCTGAGGACACTCTGTTTTTTGTGTCTTATCTTGCCGGGTGCGAATCGGCGGAGGCAAAGTCTGAAATTATACGTATCTACAATCTCGCCGACGGTTCCGCAACAAAAAAATACAATCCGTTTCTCGAAGAAAACAACCGTGTTCTCGACGCGGAGCTGAAAAAGACCGTGCTCGGCGCGGGGCTGCCTTACACGGACGGCATTGCCGGAAACCGTGCCGTCGCAAACGTTATTTCTCTGATTGTCAACGAAACGCGACATGGAAATCCGAACGGTTTTTTTGAATCGGCAAAAATTATACGCGGTATCATAAAAAAGAACCGCGACGAGGTTAAAAAGTGTGTTCCGAACGGAAAAACGCTTGCCGCGAAAAAGCTGATTGCAATGTGTCCCGCGGCAGGTATCGCATTTTTTGCGATTCGTAAAATTCAGGCAGCGAGGGGTGTGTCATTTTGAAAAAACTGATGTTTTTTGTTACGTCGCTAAAAACCGGCGGCAGCGAAAAGGCGTGTGTGCGCACGGCAAATGCGCTCGTGCCTTTTTTTGATATTACGGTGTGCACGCTTTTCGGCGGAGGAGCTTTGCAAAAAGAATTAAGTCCGCAGGTGAATGTTAAAAGCGTTTTTCCGCGTTTTATCCGCGGCGCAGCTCACATTGCGTCGTATATTCCGCCTGAGATTTGTCATAAATTGTTTATCGGCGGCGGTTATGACATTGAAATAGCCGTCGGCGACGGCTTGGAGAGTCACATTGTGTCGGGAAGTAAAAATAAAAACAAATACTCGTGGATTCACATGGATGTTCGCTTCCACGGGAATGACAAGTCGAAAAAAACGGATAAAAGGTTTTCTTCGTTTAAAAGGATCATCTGCGTTTCCGAAACGGCAAAACACGGTTTTATAAGTAAATTCGGATTCGGCGGCAAGCTTGAGGTTGCGTATACACCTGTTGATGCAGACGAAATAATTTCAAAAAGCAATGAAAAGTCAGATGTTTCATGCCCGTTTGACGGCGACTTTTATATTTCCGTCGGGCGTCTTGAGGATGTTAAAGGCTTCGACAGGCTCATTGAAGCGGTTGCGGCGAACGACGGGGTGAGGCTTGTCATCGTCGGCGACGGCACACGCAGAAAGGCGCTTGCGGAACGTATCGAACGCGTCGGCGCCGGAGAACGCATTTTTCTTGCGGGAAATTCCGAAAACCCGTATCCTCTTATGAAACGTGCCAAGGCGTATATCTGCTCCTCGCTCAACGAATCGTTCGGCTTTGCGCCCGTTGAAGCGATGGCGCTCGGTATACCCGTAATTTCGACGCGCTGCGGCGGTGTTGAAGAAATTCTGAACAGCGACAATTCGGGTATTCTCTGCGATAACTCCGTTGACGGACTGAGAAAAGCGATTGCGGATTTTGAAAGCGGTAAGCTCAAAACGGACAAGGCTGCAGCCGAAACGCGCGCACGTGATTTCTCCCCGGAAAAATGTTTGAAAAAATTTATTGAAACAGTAGAATGAACGCAAATTAAGAACCGACATTTTCGAAAGAGTATACAATTTCTTTCGTCCGTGTCGGTTCATTAAAATATACAGTCCAATAAACAGCATTCTTTTCATGTGTTTACTGTAATATCGCGCACCGAACAGACCACAATAAAAAGGAACGGAGGTGACAGCGAAATGAGAAAAAAATACAAATTTTTTGCATCGGTCGTGTCTTCGGTCATAATCGCGGCAATGGCTTTTACAGTCTATGCGGAGATGATATGTCCGAACGAAATTTATGTCGGCAGTGAAAGTATTTGCCTTAAGGGTATTTTTTATGCGGACAACACGCTTAAAGGCACCGAAAACGATTCTTCCGTCAGTGAACTTACGGTTATGAACGTGATTCCGGTCAAAGAAATAAACTTGAAAAAGAAAGAACGGCGCTATGTCGTTCCGGGCGGCGAGCTTATAGGGATTACTCTTTCAACCGACGGCGTCGTGGTCGTGGCAACGGAAAGCTTTGAGAGCACCGCAGGCACGGTGTCGCCCGCAAAGGCGGCGGGAATACGGCCGGGAGATATTTTAATATCGGCAAACGGGAAAAAACTGAAAAGCAATGAGGAACTGACGGAGATAATTACCCGGGCGGACGGTAAAACGGTTGAAATGAAGCTGACACGCGGAGGAGAAAGCTTCACGGCAGCCGTAACACCCGAAAAAACACTTACGACAAAAACCTACAAGTGCGGAATGTGGATAAGGGATTATACGGGAGGCATCGGTACGCTGACTTATGCCGACACGGTGTCGGGCACGCTTGCGGCACTCGGGCACGGGATTTATGACACCGATACGTCGCTCCTGCTCCCTGTGGCGTCCGGCTCTTTGAGAAGCGCCGAGATTTCGTCCGTGACAAAGGGACAGCCGGGTCACGCGGGCGAAATATGCGGACTGATAGGCAAAAATGTTTACGGCTCGCTTGAAACCAATTCCGACGAGGGAATCTACGGACACCTGACCGTGCTGCCCGACGCGGACGAGCCTGTTCCGGTGGCAAACAAGAGCGAGGTTCACGAGGGCGCGGCGCAGATTATCTGCACGGTTGTGAACGGTGAAAAGAAATATTACGATATCGACATCGACAAGGTTATCTACACTTCATCGGGAAATAAGAGCATTACCGTGCGCGTTACCGATCCGCAGCTTATTGCGATTACAGGCGGAATCGTCCAGGGAATGAGCGGTTCGCCGATAATTCAGGACGGAATGCTTGCCGGTGCCGTAACGCACGTGTTCATTAACAATCCGCGCGGCGGCTACGCCGTGTTTGCGGAGGATATGATGGCGCTTTCGGACGCACTTGTACGGAACGACGCCGCATAGCACTTTTTCGGGAACACCTAAAAAAACGACCGCGTTCGCTTTTGTGCGATACGGTCGTTTTGATGTGTTTTTATGAAAATTATTTGACGATGGTGCCCATTGTGCCGGCGGGAGCAAGCACGGCGTTCGATTCGTCGGTGTCTATGTGCATTGCAAGCGCGAATTTTTCGCTGACTCTTACAACCACGTCGCCGAACACAAGCGAACGCTCCGGGGAATCGATCTTAACGCTTACAACGTCCTTGTCTTTTACGCCGAAATTTTCTGCGTCCGCAGGAGTCATGTGGATGTGGCGTTTGGCAACGATGACGCCCTCGCTTATCTCAACTTCGCCTTTGGGACCTACAAGCCTGCAGGGTGCACTGCCCGCGATGTCACCCGATTCTCTGACAGGTGCGGCAACGCCGAGCGTTCTCGCGTCGGATGCGGAAATCTCGACCTGAGTTGCGGTACGGACGGGACCGAGAATGGACACGGCGGGGAACTGACCCTTTGCGCCGATAACGGCAACTCTCTCGTTGCATGCGAACTGACCGGGCTGTGAAAGATCTTTTTTCTTCGTAAGCTCATATCCC
>OMRJ01000236.1 GCA_900313475.1 uncultured Eubacteriales bacterium
CTTGCCGGCGCAAGTCAAGACGAAAAGGGCGAAAAGTGCCGAAAAGGGGCACTGACGGGCGGCATGGGTTCGAATCCCGTCAGCCTACGTTAATTTGCAATTCTTAATTTACCGTCGGTTTTTTTGTATTTCCTTAACCTTTTCGATATTCCGCTCAATGACCTTGCTGCCGCGCCACGCAAAGGCACGTCCTTCAACGTTCACGCCGCTGTCGACACTCGGTTCGGCGGTGGCAAAGAAATCCGCAATCGGCGTAATCTCCGCAGCAATGTTCATCGGACACACCTTTTGACAGATATCGCATCCCCACACACAATTGTATTCCGCCATTTTCGCGGCTATGTCGGGCGCAAGGTCGCCTTTTTTCTGAGAGAGGAACGACAGACATTTTTCAGTGTCCACTCTGCCGCTGCCGAGTGCGCCCGTGGGACACTCCCGCACGCATCTGTCGCATCCGAGACACTTTTTTATCTTGCCCTCATACGGCGGAAAAAATCTGTCGGTAACTATTTCGCCCAGAAACACCCACGAGCCGTATTTTTCGCTGATGAACAGGTTGTTTTTGCCGAGACAGCCGAGTCCCGCCGCAACCGCGCAGCGCACTTCGGGGAGAGGAGAGTTATCGACAAACGCTTCGAATTTGTTTTCGGGATATCTTTCGCGAAGCTTCAAAAGCAGACCGTCGGTTATTTTTTTTGTTATTATGTGGTAATCCGCGCTCACGGCATAGCGCGAAACATTGGAATCCCTGTAGTATTCTTCACCGAGATAATACGGGAACAGCACGGAAATGACCGTCTCGGCGTTTTCGGGCAGACGCGATGCGGTACGGCACGGGATAAGGCAATCCCGCACGGCTTGAAAAGATGAAAACCCGTACGGCAGCGCGCCGAAAATTTCATCCGTCTCCATTGTCGCATCCTCCGTTTCAAATAATCTTTAATTTTTCAGGTTTTATCACATTTTATCACATTCGCGACAGCGCAATCATCAGCGGCATGGTCAGCACGGAGGCAAAGCTTACGAACGCGACGGTTTTTGACGCGGTACCCGTGTCCCTGCCGTATTTCGCGGCAAACATGACCGTGTTGTTCGCACTCGGCGCCGATGCCTGTATCACGCATGCCGTGAGCAGCGCTCCGCTCATCAGTCCCGTAAATTTCACGACGCACAGCACCGCCGCAGGCACGGCAATGATTTTAATAAATGCCGCGAGATACTGTTTTTTGTTCTTAAACACCGTTTTCAGTCCCGCGTTTGCCATGTATGTGCCCAGCATCAACATTGCAAGCGGAGTGTTCATCGACCCGATAAACGACACGGGTTTAGAAATAATTTCGGGCATGTTCACGCGCAGCAGAAAAAACGGAAGTCCTGCCGCCACGCCGAGCACGCCGGGATTGACGATAAATTTTTTAAGGTCGAATTTCGTCTTTTCGCAGCCCGCATTCATTACCCGCACGCCGTGAGTAAAGCAGAAAAGCTGAAACACGATAACACCTGCGGAGCAGAAGAACACGCCCTCCTCGCCGAGCACCGCCTGTGCAAGCGGCAGCGCCATATATCCCATATTGCCGTAAACGCTCGCGAATTTGAATACGGCGTTATCGGGATCATCCTTTTTTCGAAAGAAAGGAACCGTGAGAACTATACCGACGATGTGAGTTATCGCGCCGCCGAGCGCCGCGATAAGAAGCGATTTCGCCGACTCCGGAGTAAACTTCGTTGAAAAAAACGAATCTATAATCACGCACGGCGTAACCACGTAAAACAGCAGATCGTTTGAGGCGCGCGCCGTCTTTTCGGTGAAAACACCGAGCCTGTCGCACACAAAACCGACCGCCACAATGATGTAGAGTATTATAACCTGCTTTGAGGCAGTGAGAAAATTTTCGGTAAAAAGTGAAGTATCCAAAATAACACGGCGGCACGGCGCAGCCGTGCGCAGACTCCTCAAAAAAATTGTTTTTATTTTAAGGGACAGACTTCCTCCCGGGGTTTATATCCCGCCGATACCGTCTCCACGGACGGCATTTCCGATTTCCGAATTGAAAGGAAAATTCTTCCCGTCCGCGAAAATTCCGCCCTGAAAATCATTTTGTGTATTCCGTCGGCTTGCGTATATTCCTATGCCGACAAATATTGCGGCTTCCCGGTTTAAGTTCAGCCGTTGCTTTCGGCGCTTTCGGCGCCTTCGGCTTCCGCTTCGGCGGGTTCTTCTTTTTCGTCATCGCCGAGCTTCATGCGCAGTGCGGAGAGAACGAACACGGGGGCAGCCGCCTGCCACCATGCGAAACCGGCATTGACCACACCGGTGTAATCCTTGATAAAAATGCCGGCGAGAAGCTCGGGAACAAGCAACGCCGCAAACAGACCCACGCTGATTATTCCCGCCGAAACATACAGCTTTTCGGCGCTTTTCGCCGCGATACCGCAGACAAAACGGGCATACTCAAACATAAACAGCATGAAAAATACCGTAGCGAATATAAGCAGCATAAACTGCGGCTCCTTAAGATAATTCGCGGTTATTCCGAAATATTTGACCGTCACGGTGAACAGCCACATTGCGGGGCAAAGGTGCAGAAGACGTAATTTTGCGGCAACAGGCTTACCCGAAAACGCCGACACCGCGTCGAACGCGAGAACGACAGCCGCGAGAAGCGCAAACACGGGCGAGAGCAGCTCCGAATAGGCTTTGTTCATCTTGAGATATTCAAGCTGCGTCATCATGCTGTCACTGACATTTGCGGCAAAGCTCATGAAGCCTGCCAGCGACGCTTTTACCGTGCCTGCGCACAGCAGTGCGCTTGCGGCGCCGTGCACGATATCGCGCTTTTCGGGAAATTTCGCGCGGAGCGCAGCAGACGAAAGTCTCGGAAGAATAACCGACAAAAGGACAAACAGCACGAAAATAATGTACATCGGCAGCACGGTTGCGCTTTTCGGGGATGTGAAAAATCCCGTCTCAAAATCGGTTATCTTAAGCATCTGGAAACAGCGCAAAACAAGCAAAGCTCCCGCAAAGCCGCCGCATATCGCCGCGACTCCCCTGCCGTCGGGAGCAGGCTTTTTTCTTTCCTTTTTCTCGGTGTTCGATGTGTTCGATTCGGTTTTTTCTTCGTTTGACATGTTAAATTCTCCGTTCGCCGCAGCTTATATATTGACTGCGTTTTTTTTGTTGATTTTTTTGCGGCAAAGCCGCCGAAATTTTATAATTCACCGTCATCTGCGCCGACGCAGGACAAACATCCCGTTTTTATATTACCTTTCGTCCAGCTCAACGTATGCCGTCACCTTTGACAGGCTCTTATATGCAGGGCGCATTATCTTTCCGCCCGTGGCTATTTCTTCAAGCCTGTGCGCACACCAGCCCGCCACTCTGGCGCAGGCAAACATCGGCGTGTAGAGGTCTTCGGGGATTCCGAGCGTACGGTAGACAAGTCCCGAATAGAGGTCGACGTTTGCGCAGATGGTTTTTGCAATGCCTTTTTCCTCCGCAAACACGGCGGGCGCGGTGCGCTCGATAACATCGAGCAGCTTCCACTCGTCAATAAGGCCTTTTTCTTCGGCAAGCTCTTTTGCATTGCGTTTGAGGATAACGGCTCTGGGGTCGGACAGCGTATAAACCGCGTGACCCATTCCGTAGATAAGACCGGAGCCGTCGCCCGCCTCGCGGCGCACCATTTTGCGGAGATACGCGCTGACCTCCTCCTCGTCGGTAATATCGGAGACATGCCCGAAAATATCGGTCACCATTTCGCTGACTTTTATGTTTGCTCCGCCGTGACGGAAGCCCTTGAGTGAGCCTATACCCGCGCCGATTGCCGAATAGGTGTCGGTTCCCGTGGAGGTAACGCAGCGCGTTGAAAACGTGGAGTTGTTACCGCCGCCGTGGTCGGCATGTATCATAAGACAAAGGTCGAGCAGCTTCGCCTCTTTGTCCGTAAACGTTTTGTCGGAGCGAATCGCACGCAGAACCGTTTCGGCGGTGCCGAGTTCGGGCTTAATCGTGTGGATATACATGCTCTTTTTGTAAAAATAGCGCCGTTTTACCTGATAGGCGTATGCCATTATCGACGGGAGCATGGCAATAAGCTTTATCGACTGGCGCAGCACGTTTTTGACCGAAATGTCGTCGGGATTCGAGTCGTAGGCATACAGCGCCGTGACGGACGAACCCATTTTGTTCATAATATTCGGCGAGGGCGCACGCATTATGACATCCTCGATAAAATCAAACGGCAGCTCTCGGTTTTCGGCAAGCAGTGCCTTGAAGCCGTCAAGCTGCGCCCTGTTCGGAAGCACGCCGAACAGCAGCAGATAAACAAGCTCCTCAAAGCCGAAGCGATCGTCATGCTTGCAGCCTGCGACAAAATCGTAGAGGTCAAGCCCGCGGTATTTAAGGTGACCTTCCTTCGGCACCTTTTCGCCGTCGTCGATATAATAGCCGTCAACGGAGCAGATGCGCGTAATGCCCGCCATAACGCCTGTGTTGTCCGCATTTCGCAGTCCGCGCTTGATTCCGTATCTTTCAAAGTATTCCTGAGGGATACCGCTGTTCTCCGTAAAGCGTGCGGCAAGCTCGTCAAGCAGTCTTTCATCGTCTGCGGTTTTTATTTCGCTCATAGGCGCACCTCCCGAAAATTTTTGTACTTTATTATATTATTATATTATAGCTTTCAAAAGAAGTCAACACCATTCGATTCGGTTTTCGTATAAGGCTCGCCGGTTTTTCGGCGCGCGGCGCTGCTTTGTTTCCGCAGCGCCTGTTTCGGGGGTTGTTTTTTCGGCAAACAGGAAAAAGCATCCGATTACGGTTCCCGAAGGAATCGGTCGGATGCTCTCTTTTTGCAAATCGAACGCGCCGAGGCGGCACGGATGGCAGTTGTAAAGCTGCCGTTTTTTTATCAGCCGAACAGACCGCCGATATCCGTCACGGGAATATCGTCGTATGACTTAGTGTTCGTGTCGGAAACGTTGACAACGCGTGAGAGCGAATCAAACACAACCGAGCCGATAAGCTCGCCGTTACTGCCGACGGACTCTATTTTCAGGAGCTTTTTGCCGTTCATATACACGTTTGAGGTATACTGCACGCCGTTTTCCGCCGTACAGTCAAATACATATACCGTACACTCCTTGCCGTCAAGCACTGCGCTTTTTTTCGAGGAGGCAGCCGAAAGGCTCGGATGAAGATCGGGGATAACTTCCTTTATAATGCTTTTCACCTCGGAAAAATCTCCGCCGACCTCTTTTTCGCTGACAGTAAGCGACTGCTTGTTTTCTTCATCAATAAGACTTATTTTTCCGCCCGTAAACAGGACAGCGGAAATTTTGAACATTTCAAACATCTTGTCAAGTCCCGCGTCGGAACCGCCGAAATCCTTTTCAAGCATCGACATCATGTTGCCTACGTCCATTTTGAACGAATAGGGAGTAACGGCAAGCTTGAAGGTATAAGTTTTGGGAACACCCTCCTCATTGACGGCGGTGTAAGACAGCGTGGCGGTGTACTGACCGCCGGAGAGCATTTCATATTCGTTTTCGTATGTTTTGCCGTCGATGATGTCAAGCTGCACGGCAAGGCGCAGCACGGTGCGCGCATCGGCAACCGAAATAACGGAATCAAAATCCATATCGGCGATTTTTCTGTCGGCATCGGAGAGCTTTTCAAGTCCCACCGCATCGCGGAGCACCTTGCGGGCATCCGCAACACCTAAAACATATCCGTCGATGGCAGCAAAGGACATGACCGCAGCCGAGCCGAAAATGACCGACACCGCTAAAACAAGGCTGATTATTTTTACAAACCGTTTCTTCATTTTGTGATACACTCCTTGCAAATTTTTGCACTGCCGTTTGTTTCGGCATGCGATTAAAAATATGTTCCGTCGGTTTTTTTATTACCGTTTGTCCCGACTCTTTTTTATTGTACTCCGAAAAGGCGAAAACAGTCTTAAAAAAACGGACGAATTTCAAAAATAACAGTCAGAAAAACCTCTGTCGGCATATGCGCCGCATTTTCGCGGAAAAATGCCGCCCGGGCGTAATGCTTCACACATTTTCACCGACGCACATTTATGCATCTATGCATCAAGGCGGAACGGCAGACGGGAGCGTTACCCGTTTTCGCCGTTTCCGTTTTCATCCTTTTCGGGGTTTTTAAGATGCTTTTCGGATTTTTTAATAATAATTGCAAAAATTATACCGCTGACAACAAGTACGGCAATGCCGGCGTATGACAGCCCGTTCAGAAGCTTCACCGTCTGTTCGGAGAGCGATTGTGCCGTTCTGAACGCAGCATAACGGCACACGACCGTTACGCCTGCGGAGATAAGAATAAGCGCGCGGAGCATTTTATCAAGCATCGGTATCCGCACCCTTCTGCCCAGCGCTCGCCAATCCGCCGTTTTCGGGATGGCCGCTGTTCTGCGAACCGTCATTCACGGCAGTTTCGGCTTCGGCAGCCGATACCTTGCCCGCTTTTTCGGTCGGCTCCATAAATGTTATAAGCTCGTTTCCGTCGCTGCCGGTCACGGTGCGTGTAACCGCATAACCGAGCTTTTCATATTTTTCGATGTCTTTCGAGCAGTCAAAACGGCTGTCGAGAATAATATAATCAAGCACCTCGCCGTCGGCGGGAACATGGTAATAAACCTCATACAATACGCTGCGTTTTGACAGGTGCGGCATGAGATAAGTGGACGAACAGACGGATTTGTCCGACGGGATATCGGCAAGAGCCTCACGCATAACGACAGTGTCTCCGCCGAAATTAACATACTGCGAAACATATTTGCGGACAGCCGACACACCCACCGTTATAAACAGCGTCGCCGAGCAAATCAACGCAATGCATGAAAACAGCTTTTGTGCGTTCGGCTTGAGGTCGGCAAGGTTCATTATCATTAAAAATGTCAAAAACGCCGCCGAACCGAACGAATACTGGAAATTAATCTGGTACTGATACGGATATACCGTCATAAAGTTAATAGGCACGACGGGCAGCAGAAGCAGCAAACGCGACACTTTTTTTGTCACGAAGGGCAGGAATGCGAGAGGTGCGCCCATTTGCAGGAAAAACAGAAGCTTCGGACCGTACTCGCCCTTGTCATCGGTGAAAAGCTGCGTAAAAACGTAGGCGGGGTTTACGAGAACATTTTTCACGACATCGAAAAGCGTACCCTCGCCCGAAAGGTAGTTGCCGTAGCGGTTTGTCATGACGCCGTCGCCGTACTTCGCAAGGTATGCGGTCACGGCAACAAACCATACAACCGCAACGACGGTCATCGCCGCGCCCGTGAGGTATTTTTTTCGGTTGAGAATAACGAATATCGCAAAGAACACAATGTAGATCGCCGCATCCTCTTTTACACAGAGCGTGAGCAGCGTAAACACGGCAAGAAGCGCGTATTTCTCGCGTTCAAACGCCCAGAACACCCACATGAGCAGCGGAAAAAGAAAACAGTTTTCGTGCAGATCGTAAAACGTTCCGCTCATTACCGCGGGCTGAAAAAGCGTGACGGCGACGACACATGCCGTCTTTATATCCGACAATTTATAATGCCTGCAAAGAAGATAAACGGGGGCGGCGGCGGACGCGAGAACGGCGGTCTGCCCTATCTGAAGCGTCACGGGCGACGGAAAAACAAAATAAAACGGCAAAAGCAGATAGTATATCGGCGACATATGCACCGCAAAATGCGACAGGAGCTTGTCTCTCTCGCATGTGGTGACGGGCGAAAAGCTCTCGCGCATATTGTGGAACATTTGACAGAATATTCCAAAATCGTAGTTCGGTGCAAGAAAATCAATATATCTGAATACACCTACGGAGCCGCAGACAAGAACAAACACCGCAACGGCTGTAATTATATAAATATTGCGTTTTTTTGTCGTAAACGGTTTTTTGAGATGCAGCCCCGAGGTTTTGTAATAGTAAAGCAGCATTATAACTGCCATTGCGGCAAAGCACATGCCGACAAAGAAATTGCCCTGACTCTGCATTGTAACGCTGAACGCATAGAGAGCAAACGACACGGGCAGCAGCTTGCGGTCGTACGATTTCTTTTTTAACACGCTTATCAGCGTTATTATGCCGAATACAACCGCGAACGTTATCGCAAATTGAATAATACTGTACCCCGAAAACGCCTTCATTGAAGAAAAGACATCTTCGGCTGCAATTAAAAATCCGAGCGCCGTAAAACACCATGTCGTAAACAATCGCAGCACAAGCGTATCAATCGGTTTTTCTTCTAATTTTTTTAAAAATTTGAGCATACTACACCGTCCGTTGTTTTTTGATTCGGAGTAATTGTCCCCGGCGGAAGTATTTGTCCCTGCGGGCAAATGCCTCTGCGGGGTTGCTGCCGGGTATTGCTTTTCACGGCTTATTTCGCCGCAGCTTATTTCACGTATTGAGCGACATTTCTTTCAAAATGCCCCGTGTCCTGAAAAGCCTTATCCGTATTGAGGCACTCACCCCATTTTCTCGCAATCTCCTCATAGGAATCGGTCTTGATTTTCGCCCGTTCAAACCCGTCCTTTGCGCCGCAGAGAACCCAATCGGATTCCCACATGCCGTGTCCCGACGCTTTGTATGTCCACAGCATCCAGCTGTAATTCAGCTTTTTCATCGCCTTAAAGCAGCTCGCCCATGTGGTGGTGCCGAGGGGATAAAACTCACCCATCATAAGCGGAGTGTTGAAGTGATACAGCTTTGTAAGCAGGACAAAAAGCACAAAAATGAAGTCCGATTTTTGGTAAAAATGCACCTGATATACGACGTTTTCAAATCCGACAAGCTCTTTGTGCGGAAGCGCAAAAGCTGTCCAAATGCATTCAAGAGTTATAATATGCTCACTGTCGACAGCGCGGACGGCTTTGTAAAGGCGCTGATATTCCGCAGTGTTGTTCTTTCTTCTCGTAACCTCTCCGTAATCGCAGTCACATGACGGCTCGTTGAGAAGGTCATACATCGCGACAGCCGGGTTTCCGTTAAAGCGCGCGGCGATCGCCGTCCACAACTCGTCGGCAAGAGTGCGGAAAAACTCACCCTCCTCCGAATCCTCATACAGGCGGCAGCTGTCTCTCTTGCCGCTGTGCGGGGCGTCACTCTGGAATCCGGGCGCACCGTGCATGTCAAGAATCACATAAATGCCGCGCTCCGCACACTTTTCAACAATCCAATCGAGATAACGGAAATCCCATTCGCCGTTTTCGTTGAGAATTTTCGTTCCGTTGTCATCCGAATAGAAATTTCTGTACCAGAAAGGAACGCGCACGCAGTTAAAGCCCTTTGCGGCGATATCGTCAAGGTCATATTCGGTTATCCAGTTGTCCTGATATGTGTTGAGCAGCTCATACGCACGTTCGGTGCCGAATCTCTCAATTAGTGTTTCGAGAATGTCGTAATGATCCTGCACCTCCTCATAGGGCGAAAGCCAGTCCTCCTGAATGAGCCATGAGCCGAGGTTTACGCCGTGAAGCACAACCTCCTCGCCTTTTTTATTGTATATTTTATTACCCTTTGTGACAAGAAAATCCTCCTGCGTAAACGCCGCCGGTTCGCCGTCGGATGTGCCGTGCTCCGACGTCTCCGCAAAAGCTGCCTGTGCAGCCGCCCCTGCCGCAAGCGGAAGAACAAGAGCCGCACTCAAAAAAACACAAAGTATCTTTTTCATAAACGTTTTCATAGTCTCTGCCTCCTTTTTCTTATTCTACCATATAAAAAACGAAAAGTCTATATTCCTTTTCCGTTCTTCCGAAAACTCTGCGGACAAAACGCAAAAAGTCCGACAAATCTTTTTTTACATTTATTCGTCCCGATAATAAAGACGGCAGCTTTTTATAACGCTTCCCCGTTCCGAAAAAAAATCGGCAAGAGCCGACCTTTTCCTTCTTCGAATTAAAAATCAACAAAACCGAAAGTCGGGAAACCGCGCCCGTCTCTTTCTGCGGAAACAAGCCTCGGAAAAACTCATAATCTCAAAAGAACCTTTTCAAGCCGTTCGGCAAGTCCTTCGGGCGCAACGGCTGAAAGCTCATGCGCGTCCGTGCCGACGCAGAAATGAACGCCCGCTTCTTTGCCGATGTGAAAAAATCTGTACGCAAAATCGGGAAAAGTAAAGACCGTGGGTGTATGTAATTCCCAGCTGCACTCTGCGCGCTCACCCTTTTCGAGAATATCGCCCAGTTCATTGTCGGTAATTGCGGAGAGCGTGGCAGCCTTTTGTTCATCATTGAAAAATTTCATTTTAAGCGGCGAAAACGGGTGAGCGATATTGTCTGCACGGTCTGTTTCAAAAAGCGCATTGAGAACACGCAGCTCATGCTCGGCATATCCGCGCGGACTTCTGTCTTCGGGCTGCTCCCAAAAATCGAGATGGTAATGAACATGCGAATACGACGCAAAATCCAGCATTTTATCAATCTCATACGGTTCACCGCAGAGTCCGACGCCGTAAGCGGAAAGCTCCGCGCCTATCAGAACCCGAACCGATGTTTCAATGCCTTGCAGCCGTCTTTTGTACTCGCAAAAATTTTCCGCTGTGTCAATGCCGTCGCCGAGGTCGGAGTGATCGGTGACCGCAAGGGTCTTAATTCCGCTCCGCTCCGCCGCCCGTATCATAGCCTCTAACGTCATTTCCTTTTTCGCGCACTTTGAAAATACCGAATGCGTGTGCATATTGTGACGTACAAGCTCCGAAATTTCATATGTTCGTTCTAAAACAAACAATATGCCGCCCCCTTTTATTCCTCTGTCAGTCTGAAGCAGAAATACTTTTTTATTGTATCATGCCCTGCTGTTATAATCAACAGCAAAAGACAGAAAACCGAATCAAAAGCGTGATAGGCTGACGGGATTCGAACCCATGTCGCCCGTCAGTGCCCCTTTTCGGCACTTTTCGCCCTTTTCGTCTTGACTTGCGTCAGCA
>OMRJ01000200.1 GCA_900313475.1 uncultured Eubacteriales bacterium
AAATGATCTTTGCTTTATCCATTGTGATCTCAAGACGGTTTGTGCCGGGACAGTCGCCTGTGGTGGTGATGAATGTGCCCGATGCGCCGTTCGGATACTCGGCGTAGATGGTAACGTCGTCTTCCACCTCGATGTCGTGCCACTGACCTTCTCTGCAAACTGCCTTTATTTTGCAGGGCATGCCGCATATCCACTGCCACATGTCAAGCTGATGCGGGCACTGATTAAGCATTACGCCGCCGCCTTCGCCTGCCCATGTTGCTCTCCAATCGCCCGAATCGTAATAAGACTGGGTACGGAACCATGATGTAATGATCCAGTTTACGCGTCTCATTTCGCCGTATTCTCCGCTTGAAACAAGCTCCTTTACCTTGCGATAGACGCAGTTTGTGCGCTGGTTGAACATGATGGCGTATGTTTTGTCGCTCGTTTTCGTAAATTCAATAAGCTCACGCACCTGCTTGGTGTAAACGCCTGCGGGCTTTTCGCTCATTACGTGAAGACCTGCCTGCATTGCCTCTTTGCAAAGAGAGGGGTGCGCATAGTGGGGTGTGGCAATGATAGCCGCGTCACACAGACCGCTGTTGAAAAGCTCCGTTGCGGTGTTGAAGCAGGTTACCGACGGACAAATCTCCTTTGCTCTTTCAAGCCTGTCCGGTCTGATATCCGCAACCGCGGTTACCTCTATTTCCGGCATAAGTCCTTTAACGTAATTGTTGAGGTGACCGGAACCCATGTTGCCGACACCTACGATACCGAGTCTGACTTTTTCCATGATAAAAAACTCCTCTGCGATTTAACGCTCGTTGTATTACCTTTGATTTCCCTAAAGGTTGTGTCTATTATAACACGCGGTACAAAATAAAATCAATATTTTAATGTTTAAATTGAGAATCCGACGGATATTTTTTAAATCAGCGGTATTTTTTTGAATGTTTGAAGAAAAACATCCGCGCTTCGGGGTGAACCGAAACACGGATAAGTGAAATATGTCTGCAAAACAATTCTTTATGCCATCAGCTCTCTGATAACGAAGGTGCAATCCGCATTGTCCATGATCTTCGGAACGGGGTAGAGCGGGTTGCCCTCTTTAAGCGCACGCTTTGCAATCGTGGGAATGTCTTCCTCTTTGATAAAGTCGAACTTTGACGGGATTTCCATCTTTTCGTTAAGCTCTCTTATTTTTGCGATGAAAAGCTGTGCCTTCTGTTCGTCGTTCATACCGTCTGTTTCAAGCCCCGCCACATCGGCAAGCTTTGCGAGCGGCTTATAAGCCGATGCTCCGTAGTAATCGAGCACATAGGGGAGAATAACGGCGTTTGCAAGTCCGTGAGGCGTACCGTACATACCGCCGAGATTATGTGCAATTGCATGCACGTAGCCGACATATGCTCTCGTAAACGCAAGTCCGGCAAGGTATGAAGCTTCAAGCATGTTTTCACGCGCAGTGAGGTTTTTGCCGTCCCCGTAAGCCGTGAGAATATTGTCGAAGATCATTCTTGTTGCCTTTTCGGCGCACTCGCGCGTCGACTTCGTGTTGGATCTGCCTATGTATGCTTCCACTGCGTGAGTGAGAGCGTCCATACCCGTGGTGGACGTGATCTTTTTCGGAAGACCTACCGTCAGTTCGGGGTCAAGCACTGCCACTTTGGGACGAAGTCTCGGATCGTTGATGGCGTTTTTCTCGTGAGTCACGGGATTTGAAACGACCGCTGCTATCGTAGTTTCGCTGCCTGTGCCCGCGGTTGTGGGAACCGCAAAAAGGGGCGGAAGTTTTTTGATAACCTTGAGCACGCCGCGCATTTCGGGAATGCTCTTGTCGGGACGTGCCACTCTTGCGCCGCACGCCTTTGCGCAGTCCATGGGAGAACCGCCGCCGAAGGCGACTATACCCTCGCAGCCGTTGGTCTTGTAAAGCTCAAACGCCGCTTCGATGTTATCGATGGTGGGGTTTGGCTGAACTCCGTCGTAAACGACATAGTCTATTCCCGTTTCCTCAAGTCCCTTGAAAAGACCGTCGAGAAGATTAAGTCCCATAAGTCCCTTGTCGGTAACGACGAGGACGCTCTTAAGACCTTTTTCTCTGATCTTTGCGGGGAGAAGCTTAACGGCACCCTCACCCTTGATAAGCTCAGGCTCCGTCCAGTCGAGGAAATTGACCGCAAATTTCATCACGGTCTGATATGCTCTGCAATAAACGTTGAAAAGCTTTGACATCTTTTTTCCCTCCGTTTTTATTTTCGGTATACTATTATATTCCTTTGTTTTTGATATTTCAAGTGCTTTATTCGCCGTATATCCACCCGTAAAGGAAATTTTTATTTTTTTCGAGATCGACGAGCACTACCGACAGCCCGTCGCGCGTGCCGTAGCTCCATGCTCCGTCTGTCGGTATCTGCGTCTGTTCGACAGCGCCGAGCAGACACGGGAGCACCTTGAACGCCAGTCTGACAATCTGACTTTTCGGCACCGAGCTTACGACCTTCGCTGCGACCGTGCTCGCAAGCTTTACAAGCTTGAGCGGGTTCATTTTCTTCATCTTCGAAAGAACGAGCATTATTGTTTCGCGCTGTCTTTCGGTACGCTGAAAATCGGACTGACCGTGACGTATGCGGCAGTAGGCAAGCGCCTGATTGCCGTCGAGATGAATGTTCGTGCCGGGTTCGATATATACTTCAAGCTCGGCAAGTGCTTTCGATTCGGTGGCGTCTATTTCGGCGACGGTTATTCCGCCTACCGCTTCTATTATCTCTTTGAAAACATCATATCCGATTTTTGCGAATCCGTCTATTTTTACTCCGAAATTAAGTTCTATCGTATCGCACGTAAGCTGCGGTCCGCCGTCCTTATAGGAGCAGGCATGAGTGAGCTTTGTCTCACCGTGACCGGGGACGGTCACATACATGTCGCGAAGAAAAGACGTCAGCTTTATTTTGCGGTGAACGGAGTCGATCGACATCAGAATCATTGCGTCGGAGCGTGTGGCAGCCTCCGTATCCTCCGTGTCGATGCCCATAAGTAAAATATTCGTTACCTTTGAGCTGCTTTTCAGTTTGTCCTCCGCAACATAGGCGTTGTCGGCAAGTTCCGTGTTTTTGTAGTCTTTCAGCACAAAGCCGAGCGCGCCCGCACCGCAGCCGCCGAGAAGTATTATTACCGCGAGAATTACGGACAGAACGGCTGCGCCTTTATTGCGTTTTTTTGTTGTTGGTGATTTTTTTGTGCCGCTGCCGTCCGAGCCTTTCGCCGCGCTTTTTCTGTCGGCGGATTTTGTGCTTTTTGTGTTCTTTTCGGCGTTTTGAACTGCTGCCGGCTGTGATTTTCGCTGCGGTGACGTCGGCTTGTCCGCCGCTGCCGACCTTTGTTCGGCTTGTCGCTGCTCCGGAGTGGGACGCGAGCGCTGCTTTGAAGAAACATAACTCGGCTGCACGCGGTTTTCGTCCGATGACCGGCGGAAGGCTGCGGGTTGAGTCATCGGACGCGGTTGTGCGGGCTGACGGTCGAGTGCTTCGATATATTCGTTGAAAACACCTGCCGCCGATGCTCCTGCCGCTGCGGCAGGGTTTCGCTGCGGTGCGTTCGGTGTGCGTACCGAGGTTCCGGTATCCGTGAATACGGTGGTGGAACCGGAGGCATAGCCCCTTGCCGAGCGTCCCGCAAAGGGTGTCGGCGAGCTGCCGTCACGGTTTGCCGAGCCTGAAAAATAACGGTCGTCTGACATAATTTTAACCTCTGAATATAAGACAGTGTTGTCGGGTGCGCCCCGTGTACCCACAGTATACAATATTTCCCTGTGTATTACAACAATTTTTTACGGAAAAACGCGATTTGGATACGCCGGTTCATATTTTTTTTGTATGTTTTGCGTTAAAAGCGTAAAAAGAACTTGAAAAAGCCGACGGTGTTATATATAATTAGATAAATCACGAAAATTGCGGAGTACTGTATGTTAGGGAAAACAGTTAAAGTCAAAGTGACGAAGCCATGCAATTATTTCGATGTCAGAACAGGTATCCGGTATTTAATAAATTACGGTATCGCCGAGGCGCGGAGCGAAAAGAAAAGCTTTGTGCTCGGCGCGTACATTCTGGGCGTAAATCACCCCGTAAGGGTTTTCGAGGGGAAAATAATCGCGGTTTTGCACTATACGGGCAGCAACAAATCGGTCCTTGTTGTCGCACCGAAAAACATGAGAAGGATCGACTATGAGATAAGGGATGTGCTTGAATTTGCCGAAAAACGCGACAGCTACACGCTTGAATGCCTTTATGAGCATTCGTGCGGCGCGGTAGTGTTCCGCAAAATAGGCGAGGAGTTCAGATATCTGCTGATTAAAAACAAACGCAGCAATCATTGGGGCTTCCCGAAAGGGCACATGGAAAGAGGAGAAACGCGCGAACAGACTGCTAAGCGCGAGGTTCTTGAAGAAACGGGACTGCATATACATATATTCGACGGTTTTTGTTCCGAATCGCAGTACCGCATCGGTTCAAAAATAGAAAAACGAGTCGATGTTTTTCTTGCGTCTACAAAGGACACAAACACGGTGATTCAGAAAGAGGAGATAGAAGATTATATCTGGCTCCGATATAATGATGCCGTGGGTATGCTCCGTTTTGAGAATGACAGAGAAATTCTCGTATCCGCAAAAAAATTCATGGCGGAACACGCGATAGTTTAGGAGGACAGTATGACCGAAAGACTTGCACAGTGGTTCATTGACATTTTTGCAAATAAGCTCGGCGGAGAGATGACGGCGTTTATAACGTCAGTCATGCCTGTACTCGAATGCCGCGGCGGTATGATAGTCGCGAAAATTTTTGATATTCCGTTCATAAAGGCATTCCTGATATGCTACCTCGGCAATATGATTCCGATGCCGTTCATATTGCTTTTTATAAGAAAAATACTCGAATTTATGAAGAAGCACAACATTCTCAAAAAATTCATCGAGAAAATGGAAGGCAGAGCCGACAAAAACCGTGATAAGATAATGCGATATAAGCAGTGGGGGCTGCTTCTGTTCATTGCGATTCCTCTCCCCGGCACGGGCGGCTGGACGGGTTCGCTCTTTGCCGCACTTCTCGACATAGACTTCAAAAAGGCGCTTCCAATCGTTGCGCTCGGCGTGTTCATCGCCGACCTTATAATGTCGGTGCTTACCTACGGCGTGGGCGCGATATTCGCCTGATGCTTTTCGGAGGGAAAAGGAAAAATGAAAAAAGACAACAGTAAACAGCCGGTGTTTTCACGCATCGGGGTCATGTTCGGCACCGACCGTTTTCACAATGTGATGACGGTGCTGTGTATCGTTACCGGCGTTGTATGGACGGTTACGTATTTTGTTTGCGTTATCTGCCGTGACAGCATGATGTCGCAGGCGGTTGCCGACCTTGCGCAGAAGGGTGCGGAGGAATATCGGCTCGTCATTTCGTCGCCCATGTTTACGGTGCTCAAATTCTTTATGACACTGCTGCCGTTAACGAGTATTCTTTGGGCGGTGTCAACCGTAACGGCAGATAAAAAGGGCAGGCTCTTATGTGAAAAAAAGCTGCTTTTTACGGCGCTTGCATGTATTGCGGTCGCGTCGTTCACCGCTGTTATTGACCTTGCAAAGGTGCATATGATATTCGGGTGATAAATAATACGTGTAAAATACAAAAGGAGCAAAAAAATGCAGATCTATGAAGAACTTAAGGCGAGAGGCCTTATCGCACAGGTAACTAACGAAGCCGAGATCAGCGAAATGGTCAACAACGGCAAGGCTACTTTTTA
>OMRJ01000196.1 GCA_900313475.1 uncultured Eubacteriales bacterium
CGTATTCTTTTTCCGTCCAATCGAGTAACTGTCTCACCGTGAGCACGTCATTGTCCCACAGAACGGGCTTAATGTTCATATTTTTTCGTTCCTCCTGTTCCGAAGCGACTGCCGCTGATTCCGACGGGATCCCTGCAATGATTTTTGACCGTCTGAAAAAATTTTTCCGTCTTTTTTCACGGCAACCGCGTTTTTTCAAAAGAACACGGTGCTATGTTTGCATCATCCTGATAAGTTTTATACACAGTGTTGCTTTTTTACGAGACTTATTATATAATAGACTTGAGCAAAAAGCAAGCTACAAATTAACAGTTTATGAACACATAACAGACACTTTCAAAGAAAGTGTTGCATAGGAGACGAAAAAAATGGCAGAAAAAAATATCGACAGGCGCGTTCGGGTAACAAAAATGATTTTGAGAGACTCTCTCATCGACCTTATGAAGGAAAAACCGCTTCATGAAATAAGCATAAAGGCAATTTGCGAAAAAGCTGACATCAACCGAAGCACTTTTTATCATCACTACGGCTCGCAATACGATCTCTTTGACGACATCGTCAAGGAACTGAGTATCAGCATTTGGAGAATTATCAATGTGTCAAAGCTGAGAAAAGACAAATTCATAACAATGATCACGGACATTCTCACATACTGTGAAAACAACCGTGAGCTGTTTATTGTTCTGCTCGGTGCGAACGGAAATTTCAACATAGGCGAAACGCTTGCAAAGGAAATAGACCGTTTTCTCGACCGCTCGTCAAAGAACGACATCTATGCTTACTGCACCCAGTTTTTCAGCGCGGGCATAACAAGTGTGCTGTGGACATGGCTTAACAAGGAAAAACGTGAGTCCGCGCGTGACATTGCCCTGATGCTCAACGCGATAATAATGTACGGTATCAAGCGCGCAATGGTATTATCCGGAAACGGGTGAATACGTTTCTAAAAATCGTTTTTAAACGAAAAGCAAAAAAGCAAGTATTATAAAACAGTTTTTATAATTAAAAAGGAAAGGAGGGCAAAGCATTGAAAAAAACAGGAAAAAACCTCCCGTTGATTCTTGTGCTGTCTGCTTTGCCGTTGTGCGCCGTCATCATGTTTTTATTTAATTTTTCAAACAAAAGCGAAAAAGAAAACAGGCTTTTGAGTTATTCATACAGCTACGGCGGCGATATGACCGGTGGAAGCAGGCATACATCCGTTTCGCGTATTGATGACAGTTTCGCCCTGTTAAGCTATTCTCACACAAGCTGGCACTCACAGTATCCGGAGGTGAGAGAATATTACGTTCCGGCTTCGGTTTTGGAGCAAATATCCGAGATTTTTGTTTCGTATAAAATGAAACATTTTTCGAAGCTGCGAAAAAATCCTGTTTTTGCCTATGATAAAGGAACCTCGCATTATTCGTTTTCATTCGAAAACGGAGAAAACACCTCTTTCAACAGCAATCTGTTGATTTCAAAAAAGGGCTATGAGGGCATAAAAAAAATCCATGATCTTCTCACGGAGGCGTCGAAAAAAACCGAATGTCTTCCCGGCTTTTTTGTCAATAACAGCGACTTTGACAACGAGGATTCCGACATAGACACTTTCACGGACGGTGTATGCAATATCAGAATTATCAGCTACCGGAAAAACTGTTTGGAATATCAAATAGCCAACGGTCTGCCCGACAAACTGAAGCTTGCCCGGAACATTTTTCTCTACAAAATCTGCGACGGTGCGCGCGAAGAAATATTCCGCAGGGAATCATCGGATTCGTTTTCCGTCAACTCGAAATCAACTTATAGCGACAGCGTTAAATTAGAGGGAGCCCGCCTTGAAGAAGGCCGCTACATTTTGTCTGTTTCCGGATACGAGCAGGAATTTGAAATTTCCCGATTCTAAAAAACACACTGAAATGACACAACCGTTACCGTATCGGGCAGCAGAAAAACGCAATCCTTTTATCCGTTTTAATTAACGGACGGGGTTGCGTTTTTTACGTCGTAAACATAATATCAAATATATTTTCGCTTAATTCGTTTCGGCAGCAACAGCACAACACAAAGAACAACCGCCGCCGAATACGGATACTTTTTATCCTAAGCAGCTGATTTCCGATTATTAACTTCTAAATGACATAATATATCATGTTTATTTGAATCATTTCCTTTTGTTGAGATGATAATATATTTCACCAATAGAAACAAGCGTTTTTGTCATAATTCGAATTATTTTACGTTTTGCACAACCGACATGTCCCTCATTTGTTTATTTTTCACATACAAAAAAAACCGCGCAAAGCACAGTTTTTCTTTGCAAAGATATCAACAATTTGCTTTACTGGATCCACACAAAATCGCTGTATTCAACTTTATTTATTACGGTACCCGACGCCGAAATGTTCTTTGTTTTAAAAAATATCAAATCAAGATTAAGGTCAATATCAACGTTGACAATCATCTTTTGCGTGAGCGAAATCATACGTCCGTTCGTTTTGTCAAAATGACATTCTATCTCATTGTTTGTATAGTTCATTTCAAACTTGTAGCTGCTCATATCAAGCACAACAAGATATTCTTCGATTCCGTCGGATATTGATTTCGTGGGAATAGGCGTGAGAATTTTCGAAAATTCGCTTGTTTCCGGATCGGGATCGGCGTGGTCGGCAACCGTGAGAACGACCTTGTAATCCGTGTCGCTCACATAGCACACGGCAGAGGTCACAATGCTCGTGTCGGTAAGCTCGCAGCCAACGTCTTTTCCGAACAGCGGAAATGAGCGTCTGACCGCCCTGTCATCGCCCGCCTTAACCGTCACGGTATCGGAATCGCTGCCGGAGGAGGTGATAAGCTCATTCGACACAAGATTCAAAATACGGTTTGCAAGCTGCAGTGCGCCGTCGCCCGCCTTAACGTTGTCTACTGTCTGCACTTCTTTTTTTGTAAAACCGGGACAGCGGAGCTTGACATTATTCATCGCGGCGGTGTACACCTTGATAACGTCTTCACGCGTCATCGCAACCGTTCTGTATTCGCTGTCTACGGTCAGTCTGCCGTCACTTGAAACCGTCGACGGTTCGGTAGGCTGCGGGGCTGTTGTTTCGGGGACGGTCGACCATTCCGACGGCATGACAAATGTTTCAGCCGCCGTATCGGAGACAGGCTCCGCCGTCGTTGAGGTGACGCGTCCGTCCTTGCTGCACGAGCCGAATACCGATGCCGACATTATTGCCGCAAGCAGCACGGCAACAGTCTTTTTTAACACAATACCGCCTCCCGTAATAATTTTATCCTGATTTATTATTGCCGTCATTCGCTTTATTAAGCGTTTTACTGGCGTTTGGCTTTTCCTCCGTCACGGTAATACTGCGTGTGTGTTTTCGGATGCTTTGTCGAATTCCATATATCCTCGGCAACGCCCGCCCACTCAAAAGCAAAATCGTCACATCTTCCGCAGAGCGTATCAACGGATTCTTCTGTAATAAGATTTGTTGATTTTGCACCGGTCGAATGAATGATATCCCTCAGCTTGTCGGGATTTTCAAGCATCGGACACGGACGGAGATGGTTGTCGTTAAACGGCTGACCTTTTCTGTATGCCGTGAAAAGCGGATTTTTAAGCGCCTGCAAAAGTGTATGCGTGCGAATATTTGCATCCGAATAGTGAATGAACACGCAAGGCTCGATATCGCCTGCGGAATTTACATGAAAATAGTTTCTGCCGCCTGCAATGCAGCCGCCGACATACTCGCCGTCGTCCTGGAAATCAATAACCATTATCGGCTTGCCCGTCTTTGAATTACGCATCCTGCGAAGCCAGAAATACATCATCTTTCTCTGCGCGGGAGTGGGGATAAGCTCCTTGTCGGCAGTGTGACCCACGGGCATATAGTTGAAATACCATGCATATTTAACGCCCGATTTTATCATGAGGTCTATAAAATCGTCACTTGTAACATATTCAACGTTTTTGCGTGTGTAGCACACTGAAATACCGAACAGACAGCGGTGCTTTTTGAGAAGCTCCATCGCTTTCATCGTATTTTTGTATGCGCCTTCGCCGCGTCTGAAGTCGTTGCTCTCCTCCGTGCCCTCAATGCTCAACGCAAACGCAAGATTACCCACGCGTCTGACCTCCTCGCAGAAATCGTCGTCGATAAGCGTGCCGTTGGTGTAAGACATGAACGCACAATCGGGAAATTCCTCGCAGAGCTTGATAATGTCTGCTTTTCTTATGAGGGGTTCACCGCCCGTGAGCATATAAAAATGCGTTCCGAGCTCCCTGCCCTGCGTAACGATCGATTTCATTTCGTCGTACGAGAGATTCTGACGGTAGCCGTATTCCGCCGCCCAGCAGCCCTTGCATTTGAGGTTGCATGCGCTTGTCGGATCAAACAGAATGATCCACGGAATGTTACAGTCATATTTTTCGCGGTTCGCTCTTACGGTCTTCGTTCCGAAATATCCGGCATCTATGCCGAGCGTCAAAAGCATATGCTTTAACAGTCCGCGATCGGTGGTGCGCAGAATATTTTTTGCGAGCTGCGTATAAATATTGTTCGGGTCGGCTGCTCCCGCCTTCATTTTTTTGAAGTTTTCCGAGGGGAACATCTTGCCGCCGAATATCTTCTCGCTGAAATCGAGTATCTTTACGAACCCGTCTTCGGGATTACGGTCAATGTACTTAAAAATGCGGTCCATGGCAACGGACGCAAACTTTTTGATCGCTTTCTCTTTCAATGACATATATATACACTCCGTTTTGAAGATAATACCGAAACCGTTTCATTTTAATTGTAACACATTTTTGACAGCTTGTAAACAGCATACAAAAATGCAGAGAAACAAAAATTTTCGATTCCTGTTCACATTACTTCGGAAGGATAAACTCCGTATCAATTTCACGCAAACACTTTTCGTTATTCTAATATGTTTTTCTTAAAATAAAATGTTGTTTGTAAAAAACAGGCTTGTTTATGTAATTTTTGTATGTTAAAATTCAAGTGTAAACAAAAATGCGGCAAGCACCGCCGACGGTACAAAGCTGCCGTTTTCGTGCCCCGCTTTCGGAGGAAAGGACAATGTTCATTAAATTTCTGTACGCCTTTATCTGCGCAGCCACAATGGTGTGCGGCTTTCTTTTTGTACGCTCGCAGTACAACGGTGCATGCGGCCGTTCGCTCACGCTGAAAATGATTGCCGCCACAGGCTATATTGCAATCGGCGCACTTGCCGTAAAAATTTCGGGAAATGAATCGCGTTTCGCATTGATTATGTTCGGCGCGCTTATCTGCTCGTGGATAGGCGACCTTTTTCTGCACCTGTGGCAGCACAAAATTTACACAGCCATCGGCTTTTTGGGCTTTTTAACCGCACACTTCTTTTTCATTGCGGCATACCTCCGCGCAATCCGTCTTTATGCGCCCGACAGAAGCTTTTTCTCCGCGCCCGAGATAATCGCCGTGGTGCTGTTTGATGTTTTCTTCCTTGTTTTTTCACGTCTGATAGGCACGGAGATAAAGGGTGTGCTGAACATACCGATAGTAATGTATGCCACGGTCATAACAACAATGCTCTGCAAAGCCTGCATAATGGGCATAAGCATGATAAAAGCCGACGTCCCCCATGCGACTGCCGCCGCTGTGCTTGCTGTTGCCGGCGCATCGCTGTTCGTGATGAGCGACTTTTCCATTGCGATTCTCATGTTCAACAAAAAGTACAAAAAAAGCCACCCGCTTAAAATGTTCAATATACTCACATATTTTGCTGCGGAGCTTGCGCTTGCGAGTCTTCTGCTTGTTGTAAATCCCGTTTAACAGAAAAGAGGCACAATAAATGAAATATGACTTTTCGTGCATAACCGACAGACGAAACACAGGCTCATTCAAATGGGCGCCGACCGAAGCCGAAGGCTTTGAGAACGTATACCCGCTCTCGACCGCCGACATGGAGTTTCCGACCGCGCCGGAAATACGCAAAGCATGCGCCCGTTTTGCCGAGCGCGGCTTCATTTGCTACACCGAGGGGGACGGCTCATATAAACGCGCCGTGTGCGATTTCATGCTCCGCCGCCACAACTGGCAAATCAAACCCGAATGGATAGTGAATACATACGGTATCGTAGCTGCGCTGCACACTGCGGTCAA
Organism: uncultured Eubacteriales bacterium; assembly: GCA_900313475.1. GTDB lineage: Bacteria > Bacillota > Clostridia > Oscillospirales > Acutalibacteraceae > RUG806. The sequence continues at coordinate 6,132 of OMRJ01000196.1, forward strand.
GGCTTTCACCGACGAGGGGGACGGCATTATCTCGTTTGAGCCTGTGTACGCGCATTTTTACGATGCAGCAAGGCTGACGGGACGCAAGGCGGTAAAAATTCCGCTTGTTATCGAAAACGACAGCTATAAAATAAATTTTTCGGAATTTGAAAAAGCGTGCGAAAATCCTGAAAATAAGCTTTTGATATTCTGCTCGCCGCACAACCCCGTCGGCAGAGTGTGGACAAAAGAAGAGCTTGAAAAGCTTGTGCGCATCTGCCGCAAAAACGGCATTATAATTGTTTCGGACGAAATACATTTTGACATCACGCGCAAAGAGCACACCGTCATTTCAACGGTAAACGGCGGCTGCGGAGATATTTGCATAGTCTGCACGGCTGTTTCAAAGAGCTTTAACGCAGCAGGTCTTTCGACCTCAAATATTATTATTGAAAACGAGGCGCTGCGCAAACGCTTCAAGGCACAGATCGACGCCGACGGCTACTCATGCATAAACGCCTTTGCCTATCCCGCCACGCACGCCGCATACACCGCATGCGACGAATGGCTCGATGAAATGAACGCGCGCATAAATAAAAACTTCGACATTTTTGAAAAAACACTCCGCGAGACAATGCCGAAAATACATTTCTGCCCGCGCGAAGGCACTTATATGGCGTGGCTTGATGTTTCATGCTTCAATATTCCGGCAGACGAAAGCAAAGCCGTATTTTTCGCCCGTAACACCGGTTTCCTGCCGAATGACGGCGACTGGTTTGAGGGCGACGGAAACACGCACATCCGCGTAAACCTCGCGGTTGCCGAAGAAACGCTCCAACGCTTCATTGAATCGCTGAAAAAATCTTACGGCGAACACGTAAAATAGTTTAATCGACTTGCGTTTTTAACTTAAAGCGAAGGACAATGAAAAAAGACTATATTTCACATTTTGCATTTCATTAAATGCTTCGCGAAATATGGTCTTTATTCATGCAAACATAAAGATTTTTACTTTTTTTAAGTATTTTTTACATTAACCGTGTAAGATTATGATAAAAATACTATCTGTAATAAGATGAGGTGATCCGTTTTAAGGAACTATTTTTTTGAGAACAGGGATTTTTTTAATAAGCAAAATAATCATCAGCGCTATAAAATAAAAGACAAAAGGACCAAAAATCCGCCACTGCCATGTTCCTCCGACAATACCGGGAATCATCTCTGCCGTTCTGAGCACAATCATATGAATGAGATAAATACCAAAGCTGCATGATGAAATTTTTGCAACTGTTTTTTTCGCATACTCGCTCACAAACAGCTTTTCCCATTTAATGTACTTAAACAAAACAAAAACTGCAACAGAAAGGAAAACAGCAAAAAAACCAAAATAATCAAAATATGTTTTATTGTTTTCCCCTGTTGTTATATCAAGATAATATGTCGCAGTATATCTGAATACCGCGCCGAATACTCCGAGTGTGTAAATAACCGCGCGTTGCACTCGTGAAAAGTCCTCTGTTGAGAGCAGATAACCAAGAAAAACATAAATGATATAGTCGCCCGCCGCGGGCAGCCTTATCTCCGATGAAAGTGAAAAACCGGTCCACAGCGTAATATACGGCATCAGACTTTTTATAAAAAAAACAACGCAAACCGCATACTTAAGCGCATTTTTATTCTTTGTCAAAAGAGAAAGCAACGGCATTGAAAGATAAACGGAAAAAAGGGGATCAAAAAACCAATAAACACCTTCTACCTTATTTGTAACAATATTAAACAGCGTCTGTTTGATTCCGGTTTCCATAACGGAATAGCTGCCCGTCAAGCATTTAAAAATAAGAGAAATAATGCTCCATGCAAAAAATGGTATTAGTATTCTTGTGAATCGCTTCCTTAAAAATGTTTTTGTATCATACTTTTCACGATAATTCATCAAGTTTGCGCCGGACAGCATGAAAAACACCGGAACAGCCCAATAGCACACAACTTCTACAAAGAATGCCTGTTTCCATCCAGGTGTATTTGTGTAATTATGCGCTATTCCGTTACAGTGCATACATATCACGCTGAAACATGCGCAAATATTTAGAATGTCATAGTACAAAACCCTTTTCTTTTCCATTTTTTTCCTCGCAAAACACACGTACAAACCCGCACGTGTGTTTTCTTTTTTTGTCGACAAATTACTTTACACTCTTATAAGAGCGCACGGGCAAGCACTTCTTTGAAAGCGGAGCACGCCGCATTGAATGCGTCGCGATTCGTGGGGTATTGATAAACCTCTTTTACGGAATCCGCACCGCCGTTCTGCTCAAGAGACGCAAGTCCGTCGAACACCTTGAGATGCGGTTCGAGCGTCAGGAAGCGGTCGCCGTCCTTTTCGTTAAAGCGACGGATAAGCTCCTCTATATGTCCGTCTCCCTTGCCGCACGGAACCACAAAGCCGTCCGCCATGCGGCAGTCTTTAATGTGCATATACTCAATGTAATTCTTGAGTTTTTCGTATGCGGGCAGAATTTCGACGCGGCACTGAATGAAGTTCGCGGGGTCAAACACACCCTTGATTTTGCCCTCAAATGTCTTAAGAATGTCGAGACATCTGTCGTCGATGTCGCCGTAAATATCCTTTTCATTCTCGTGGCAGCACCAAATGCCGTTTGAGCGGGAATAATCAGCCATTTTTTCAAGACGTTCAAAGACCTCGTCCCTGTATTTTTCGGGCGCCTCTCCTTTCGGAGTGTAAAAGCTGAACATTCTTATATTTTTTGTACCGAGAATACATGCCGTTTCCACACAGCGCTTAAACTCATCGAAATGCGGCTCAAAAGCATCGGTTATCCCGATTTTTCCGAAGCGTGAACCTACAGCCGAAACGCCGATGCCGTTTTCGTCAAGAACTTTTCTGACCTTTTTTGCCTGTTCCGCCGTTATGTCGGAAACATTGCCGTCGTCAAGTCCGCGCGGCTCGATGTGTGTAAGCCCGTTTGCCTTAAGGGCATCAATCTGGCTTAAAAGTCCGCCGCCTGCCTCCTCCGCCAATGCGGAAAGAAGCAAATGTGCC
>OMRJ01000090.1 GCA_900313475.1 uncultured Eubacteriales bacterium
AGTCAAGACGAAAAGGGCGAAAAGTGCCGAAAAGGGGCACTGACGGGCGACATGGGTTCGAATCCCGTCAGCCTAAAAGGCGCAGTGTTTTTTTATCGTATAATCGGAAAATCAAAATCAACGCTTGACAGCATATAAAAAACGTGCTAACATATACATAGAGTTCCGATGTATCGACATTCTATGTTTTGCGTATAATAATATCGGCGCACGGATGTCTTTACATGTGCTCAAATAACCGTGAGTGACGCAGTCGGCTGCGACACTCCGCGGATAAAAAGGAGAGATTTTTACGGATATCAAAAAAGAACTCACAAAGGGCAGCAGCGCGCTTCTTGTGCTCTCGGTGCTTGCGGCGGAAGACCTTTACGGCTACATGATAATAAAGCGCATTTCCGAAAAAAGCGGTAACGTCTTCATGTTCAAGGAGGGCACGCTCTACCCTATTCTGCACAGCTTTGAGCAGAACGGCTATGTAAAGTCGTATTGGGCGGAGGGCGAAACGCGCAAGAGAAAATATTACAAAATAACCGACAAGGGCATAAAAGCCCTCAGCAAATCGACTGCCGAATGGAACTCGTATTCGGAAGCCGTAAACAAGGTGGTAAAGGGAAACGCGGCGCATTCCCTTGCCTGAGGAAAGCGCAATGGATGAAAAGATATCGGCATTTCTCACCGATGTAATTCCGAACGAGATTCCGAAGCGGCGGCGCAGAAAGCTTGTCGATGAGCTTTCATGCCACATTGAAGACAAAGCGGACGCGTTCAGGGAAATAGGATATTCCGACGAAGACAGTGTTTCGAAGGCGCTTGAAGCGTTCGCAGAAACCGACGAAATTAAAAACGCCATTTGTGAAAAATTCGATGAGCTGTATCACGAAAAAACACTGTGGGCTGTCATTGCCGGAGCAGCCGTTGCCGTGATGAATCTATTGAGCTTTCCGCTCGACATATGGATAAATTCGGCGGATCACAACGACGACCCGTCAACATATTCAGCCGCCGTCAGCTTTACCTTTGTGCTTGCCGTCATTTCTCTTATAGTGTTTGCAAAAGCCAAAAAATATAATAAAATGCTTTTGGGAATTGCCTGCGGAGTCGCACTGACGGCGATACTGCCGATAATGAATTTATATGCGCAGGCGGCTGTGTTCGCAGTCGTGCGCGGCACGCGGTATCTCGTCAACGAATACACACCTCTGTTTATCCCCAACTCGGTTTTCGTCGTGTTCGCGGAATACTACACATACCTGCTGGTGCTTCCGCTCGTTGAAATCGCTGTATGTATCGTTTCCGCAGTCAGGATAAAGCACGGAAAAACGACCTCGCAGTCTGCGAAGCGCGTCGGGAAACGGTTTGCCGTTTTTTCCGTGTGCTATGCGTGTATCGCAGCGTTTCTCTCATACTCGGTTCCCGCCGCCGTCAGATACGAAAACTACCCCCGACCGTTCGATAAAAACGCCTATATGTCTTACGCATCCGAGCGTGCCTTCGATGAGATAGCGGACTGCGGCTCGGTTGAAGAATGTGACAAAATACTGCGCAGAAACGGTCTGATTACAATTGATGACTTCCGAAAAAAACTTGGCGGAGCATTGCGGAAGGAGCTTGACAGACAGATAAAAGACTTTCAGATTCCGGAGTCGTTTATCGTTTATGTCATGCATGACTCATACACCGCGGACGGCAACGGCTTCATCTTCCTGAAAGAGGAAGACGGCAGGCTGACGCTCAAAGGAGTCGGCAGCACCTGCACGCTTGACGACAACATTTTAAATTCCATGCCGAACGGCAGCAACACCTCTATAAAGTACGAAACACTGTCGGAGTTTTTCACTTCGCTGAAAAAGGGACAGCCGGAGCAGGAAATCACCGAAAAGATAGAGAACATGGGCGAAATCTATTCGATATTCCGGTACGGCGAAAATATGAACAGCACCGCTTACCGCGTGTATTTCAGGGACGCGTCGCACCCGGACGACTGTACGACTGACTTTTATGAAGCCGCAGCCGACCTTATTTTCACGGACGGGAAGCTTGCAAGCGGAAAAATGCTCGTATCGAAGTCGTACGAAAAATTTTCTCCCGACGACGGCATTAGAACCGTATACGAAACTCTGCCCGTGGAGGAAGTAACGGTCCCCCGATAAACGCCGCGTGAAAACGCAGAAAACAATAAAAAAAAACGATTCTCAATATAATGCAAAGCGCCTCGGAGCAGTAAGCCCCGGGGCGCTGTTTCATATTATCCGTTCATGCGGAATATCCGTTTCGGCAGAGACATCCGTAAAAATCAGACCTACACCGCCGAAAAGCTTTACCGTGCGCGGCAGAAAAATCTCCGCAGCGCACGAAAAGACCGCTTTTCGCGTTTTTATTTGTAGAGAGGTCCGTATGCGGCGCAGGCTCTGTAATCGGCGCCCTCCGTATCCTTCGTGCCGAAAGCGTTCCATGCGGCGGGACGGAAAATCTTTTCCTCCGGGACGTTGTGAAGTCCCACGGGGATGCGAAGCATAGAGCACATCGTGATAAGGTCCGCACCGATATGACCGTAGGTGATTGCGCCGTGGTTTGCGCCCCATGTGTTCATGAGGTCATAAGCCGATTTGAACGGACCGACGCCGTTTACGATGGGAGCAAACCATGTGCAGGGCCATGTGTAGTCGGTGCGCTTCCAGAGAATGTCGGACACCTCGTCGGGAAGATTTACGGTGTAGCCCTCGGCAATCTGAATCGTGGGGCCGAGTCCCTTTACAAGGTTTATTCTTATCATGGTAGCGGGCATCTGCGCACGGGTGAGGAAGCGCGACGAGAATCCGCCGCCTCTGAAATAGCCGTTGTCTGCCGCGCACCACTCGGTGGCTTTAAGCATGGCGTCGATATCCTTTTCGGTAACGTCGTACCAGGGCTTGATAACTGCGTTGCCGTTTTCGTCCTTAACCTCGCCGCATGCGTCAAGGCAGCACGCGCCGGAGTTTATGAGGTGGATAAAGCCGCCTGCTTCCTTTGCAACGCCCTCTATGTCATAGCCCGTTACGCGCTTAACCGCGTCGGCGCTCCAGAATGTGCGCACATCCGCAAACATCTGCGCGCGGTTTGTGAGCAGCTTCATAAAGAGCATCGAAAGACCGTTGAGAGTGTCGTTTTCGGTCGCAAGCACATACGGCTCTCTTGCGCCGTTCCAGTCGAACGACGTGTTGCACATTGCCTCGCCGAAATCGCAGTTGGGATAGAAGTCCGTCCACTGGCGCTGTCCCTGGAAGCCGGCGGCAATCGCGTTGTGACCTACCGTTTCCTCCTCTCTGCCCTCGGGGAGATTCTTGTTGCCGTTCATGAGGTCTTTGATAATTACCATCATTTTAACGACAAATTCCCAGTCTTTTTCCTTCTGTTCGGGTGATTTTCTTACGAAATCGGGGTTCTTGTCGAAGCCCTCGGGACAATGCTCCTTTGTCCACTTAAGAGCCTTTTTGAACTCGGCTTCGTCATAGATGCCCTCCGTCATTCGGCGGATGATTTCAACCTCGTCAACGGATTCGACGCGCATGCCGAGATACTCCTCGATGAAATCGGGGCTTATGGACGAGCCGCCGATGCCCATGCAGATAGAGCCTATCTGGAGATAAGACTTGCCTCTCATTGTGCACACGGCAACAGCCGCACGTCCGAAGCGGAGAAGCTTCTCTTTTACGTCGCATGGAATCTCGGTGTCGTCGGCGTCCTGAACGTCTTTGCCGTAAATGCCGAACGCGGGAAGACCCTTCTGCGCGTGGGTGGCAAGCACCGACGCAAGGTACACCGCGCCGGGACGCTCCGTGGCATTAAAGCCCCACACGCCTTTAATTGTCATCGGGTCGGAATCCATTGTTTCGCTGCCGTAGCACCAGCAGGGCGTGACGGACAGTGTTATGTCAACACCCTCTTTGCGGAACTGCTCCGCAACCTGCGCCGCCTCGGCGACGCGTCCGATACTTGTTTCGGAGATGACGACCTTAACGGGTTCGCCGTTTGAATACTTAAGATTATCGGTGAACAGCTTTTGAGCCGCTTTCGCCATGTTCATCGTCTGTTCTTCAAGGCTTTCACGCACCTTGAGAGGTCCGCGTCTGCCGTCGATTATACGGCGGATACCGATAACGGGATAGCCGCCTATGAGTCTGCTTTCAGCCATAAATAAAACGTCCTTTCGATAAAAATATTTATCACTGTGATATTAACATATTTTTACTGCAAAATCAATAAAAAATACTCGGTTTACTCCGCTTTTGCCGTCCGGTTTTCCTCTCGTTTTTTCATTCTTGCATTCAGGATGACGAATGCGAGCAGCTCAACGGCAAATGTGATTATCCACGAAATGGGATAAGAGAGATACAGACAGTCGAGCGTGTGATATTTTTCAGAGCCGAACACGGTGAGCACCCACAGTATTCTGAAGCCGCACACACCCGCAACTGTGATTATCATTGGCAGAAGCGACGCGCCTATTCCCCGCAGCATGCCGGTCATAACATCGAGCATTCCGCACAGAAAATAAGAAAGACAGATATATTTCAGACGAAGCTGACCGTAAGCTATCGCCTCCGCGGAGTCGGTTATGTATATCTTAAGAAGAAACTCATCGGCAAGATATGCGCTTACACCGAGCACAACGCCGACAAGCGTTACACTCAGAACCGTAACAAGAGCTATCCTGTCAATTCGCTTATACTGCCTTGCGCCGTGATTCTGTCCCGCGAAGTTCATCGAAGTCTGGCTGAACGCATTCATGGAGGTGTAGACAAAGCCCTCGATGTTGCTCGACGCGGCGTTGCCCGACATGACAACCGAGCCGAAGGAATTTACGGAGGACTGAATAAGCACGTTGGATATCGAGAACAGAGAGCCCTGTATTCCCGCCGGAACTCCGAATCTTATTATCTGAAGAAGCTCCGCCTTGTGTATCCGCATCTCCTTGAACGAGAACTTTATATAGTCCGTCCGGTGAATGAGCGCGAGCAGAACAAGCACCGCCGATACAGCCTGCGAAACGGAGGTGGCAATGGCTACGCCTGCGACGTCGAGCTTGAACACAACAACAAAAATGAGGTTGAGAATTACATTCAAAACGCCTGCCGCCGTCAGAAAGTAAAGCGGCGATTTCGTATCCCCGACAGCACGGAGTATTGCCGCGCCGAAATTATATATCATGCTGCCCGTCATGCCGTAGAAATATATGCGCATGTATTTTGTCGACAGTCCTATCACGTCATCGGGCGTATCCATAAGCCTTAAAAAGTTTTCGGCTTCAAGCGCGCCGACAATTGTGAGAAACACTCCGCTTATCGCCGCCGCCGGTATCGCCGTGTGGACGAGCTTATGCAGCTTCATGTGGTCGTTCGCGCCCGCCGCCTGCGCAACGCACACGCCCGCGCCGACCGAAAGCCCTATAAAAAGGTTGACTATAAGATTCGTTATCGCACCCGTTGCGCCGACCGCGGCAACGGAAATGCTGCCTCCCCCCGCGCGTCCGACAACTATAAGGTCGGCTGCATTAAATAAAAGCTGCAGCACCCCCGTCAGAATGATGGGAACGGTGTACAGCCATACATTTTTAACAATTGGTCCGCGCGTCATTGCGGCAGAGTCGATTTTCATACTTCCTTCTCCGTAAATAAAAAAAACGCTTTCCCTTTAAAGAGATATGTATATTATATCTTTATTGCAAAGCTATGTCAAACCCTTAGGCTGACGGGATTTGAACCCATGTCGCCCGTCAGTGCCCCTTTTCGGCACTTTTCGCCCTTTTCGTCTTGACTTGCGCCGGCAAGCCTGCACCTCAAAAAAA
>OMRJ01000317.1 GCA_900313475.1 uncultured Eubacteriales bacterium
ATGTGTCGCTATGTTTCGGGAAATGCGAAGAAAAAACCAGCTTCTGCCCCCGGCGATGACGGAGGAGATCCTCCGGCGGGGCAGCCACGGGACGCTGGCCGTGCTGGGGGACGGGGGCTATCCCTACGCCGTGCCCCTGAGCTACGTGTATCACGGCGGGAAGCTATATTTCCACTGCACGAAAAGCGGCCACAAGCTCGACGCCCTGCGCGCCTGCGACAAGGCCTCCTTCTGCGTGGTGGACCGGGACGAGGTGATCCCCGGCGAATACACCACTTATTTCCGCAGCGTCATCGCCTTCGGCCGCGTGCGCGAGGTAACGGACAAGGCGGAGCTGGACGAGGCCATCCGGGTACTGGGGCGCAAGTACGCCCCGGAGGCGGCGGAGGAAACGCTGGAGGCGGCGGTGGCGCGGGAATACGCGGCGCTGTGCATGCTCGCGCTGGAGATCGAGCATCTCACGGGCAAGGAGGCCATCGAGCTCGTCCGCGCCCGGCGGCAGTCGGAATAAAAACATAAGAAGAAAAGCGGGAGCGGCGTCAGCCGCTCCCGCTTTTCGTTTTACAGCGTGATCCAGTAGCGCTCCAGATTCACGCCCTTTTCCGGCTCGAAGGCCGTGCTCTCATAGACGCCGCCGTTGGCCAAAATCGTCCGGCGGCTCGCCTCGTTGGTGTCGATGCAGGAGATGAGCACCTTTTCCAGCCCGATGGAGCGGCAGAAGGGCAGCGTGTCCCGGAGCATCCGCGTGGCGTAGCCCCGGCACCGCTCGCTCGGGCGCACGGAATAGCCGATGTGTCCGGCGTATTTCTCCAGATAGTCGTTGAAATAGTGCCGCACCTGGATCATGCCTACCACTCGGCCGTCCGACTCCCGCACGTACAGGAACTGGGTGGCCTGCACCTTGCCCTCCGGCACCGTCTCCCTGTGGCGGCAGCGCTCCGTGTTTTCCAGCCACTCCAGGGGATCCTCGGTGCGCCGCATGGAGCCGGTGCCGTCCATGGAGTCCCCGGCGTCCAGAAATTCCTGCCGGTAGCCGCGGTATTCCTCCGCGCAGTCCGCCGTCGGCAGGATCAGCTTCATTTTTTCTTCCGTCACGTGCTTTTCCTCCCTCGCCGCCTCCATCACCGCGGCGTAATAATCGTCCCCGGCCTCTCCGCCCCGGCTTTGCCCATAGGCCCTTCGCAGCTCTCCCGCCCGGAAGGCCGTGCCCCATTTCCGGTTGCAGAGCCGCGCCGTCACGCCCCAGCTCCAGCCGTGGGCGAGGCAGCGCTCGATCTCCTCTGTGCAGGGGGCGCTGAGCGCCCCGCTCTCCGGATCGAAAACTTCCATCACAGCCGCTCCATCAGCCGGAAGGACAGCTCCAGATGCAGCCGCAGCTCCGCGTCCTCCAGATCCAGCTCCACCAGCTGATGCAGCTTCTCCAGCCGGTAGAGCAGCGTGTTGCGGTGGATAAACAGCGCCTTCGCCGTCTTCACCAGGCTGCGCTCGTTTTCCAGATAGATCCGCAGCGTCTCATAGAGATCCGAGCCCGTGGCCCGGTCGTGCTCCCGCAGCACCGGCAGCGCCGGGTGCACCAGGATGCGCAGCCGGTCCTGGGGGAAACAGTCCATCATGTGCCGCATGGCGAAGTCCGAAAAGGCGTAAAGCCCCGGCGCCGCCCCGCCGTAGGAGAGCGCCGTGGTGGCCTGCTCATAGTGCTCGTGCAGCGCTGTGACGTCCTCAAAGAGATAGCTCACGCCGCCGCTCAGGCCGTTTTCCGTGAGGAACTCCCGGAGCGCCGCCATCACCTCCGGCGCCTGGGCCGCGCCGATGAGATGCAGCGCCGCCGCCAGCCCGCCGTCGTAGTGGACGCAGAAGCAGTCCAGCTGGTGCTCCAGCAGGCCCGCGTAATATTTATAGGAGATCTCATCTGTCGCCGCCGCCGGAACGGCCAGCGCGCAGTACGCTCCGTCCTCCCAGCCCAGCACGCCGCCGAGCCGGTCCGCGATGAGGCGGTCGTCCAGCTTCATGCCCCGCAGCAGATCGTACAGCACGCTGTACACCGGGCTGTTGCCCACGCCCGAGCGCAGGGAGGCGTCCGAACGCACCTTCACCTCCATCTGGGCGGCCAGCAGGCCGACGATCTTCAGATCCACCGCCGTGAGGGGGCCGAACAGCCCCGTCATGGACACCCGCGCCACGCAGATGCCGTTGTGGAGGATGGAGCTGACGACGGTGGGGTTGGAAAAGGCGTCCGAGTCGTAAAGCTCCGGCTCCTCGTGGTGGAGCAGCATGGAGAAATCGCCGCTCTCCCGCAGGGAGCGCAGCCCCTCCAGAGAGGCGAATCCGTATTTGCGCATGTGCGTCCACTCCGCGTCGTCCGGATAGTCCTCCTCCGGCGCGAGGGCGAGGATGCGCAGGCTGCCGTCCATGAGGATGACCGGGTGGCCCCCCAGCTCCCAGGCGCACTCCGCCAGTGGGGCGTAGCCCGGCTCCAGCGCCGCCTTGGCCAGGCGGGTCTC